>NZ_CAJMXC010000015.1:0-32951 GCF_905219715.1 Olsenella sp. CU969 | reverse complement strand
GACCCGGTCGGCCCCGCCCTCGGTGCCGCCCAGGTCAACATCATGCAGTTCTGCCAGGCGTTCAACGCCGCCACGAAGGACCAGGCCGGCGACATCATCCCGGTCGAGATCTCGGTCTACGAGGACCGCTCCTTCGACTTCGTCTGCAAGACCCCGCCCGCGGCCAAGCTGATCCTCAAGGAGCTCGGCATCAAGAGCGGCTCCGCCGTGCCCCAGCGCGACAAGGTCGGCCAGCTCACCGACGAGCAGCTCACCAAGATCGCCGAGATCAAGNTGCCGGACCTCAACGCCAACGACATCGAGCACGCCAAGCGCATCGTCGCCGGCACCGCCCGCTCCATGGGCGTCACCATCGCCGAGTAGCACCGGCACAACCGTAGTCCCGGGGAGATTCGGCTCCCCTCACGGCCCCGCGAGGGGTCCGATGTGGGAGGGCGCGGCGCGCCCGTTAACCACAGGAAGGCACCACCATGCCCAAGCACGGCAAGAAGNACCGCGACGCAGAGGCTAAGGTCGAGAACCGCCTCTACACTCCCAAGGCCGCCATGGAGACGGTGAAGGACATCCACTTCGCCAACTTCGATGAGACCGTCGAGGCCTCCGTGCGCCTGGGCGTCGACACCCGCAAGGCCGACCAGAACGTCCGCGGCTCCATCTCCCTTCCCCACGGCACCGGCAAGTCCGTGCGTGTGGCCGTCTTCGCCGAGGGCGAGAAGGCCCGCGAGGCCGAGGAGGCCGGCGCCGACGTCGTGGGCGGCGACGAGCTCGTGGCCGCCATCCAGGCCGGCAACATCGACTTCGATGCCGCCATCGCCACCCCGCCGATGATGGCCAAGGTCGGCCGCATCGGCAAGATCCTCGGCCCCCGCGGCCTCATGCCCAACCCCAAGCTGGGCACCGTGACCATGGACGTCGCCAAGATGGTCCAGGAGCTCAAGGCCGGCCGCGTGGAGTACCGTGCCGACCGCTACGGCATCGTGCACGTCCCCATGGGCCGCGTGTCCTTCTCCGTNGAGGACCTCGTGGAGAACTACAGCGCGCTCATCAACGAGCTGCTCCGCGTGAAGCCGTCCTCCGCCAAGGGCAAGTACGTCAAGTCCGTGGCGTTCTCCTCCTCCATGGGCCCGGGCGTCAAGGTCGACCCCACCATNGTGCGCAACCTGCTCGACGACTAGCGCACCAGCACAGACGATCGCAGGAAGGGACGTGCCGCTCCGGCGCGTCNCTTTTTCGTGGAGCGGGGGAGGGGGACGTCGAGGGCCCTTGACTCCCCCGCGCAAGGGGCCATACTGGTTCCTGCACGTATCACAGCATGTCCGCTGCCAGAGACAGCCGGTGTCNCCAAGGCGACCAAAGGGGACGCGAGTCCCGCCTGCCGAGGTNNTCTTCGAAACCGATGGTTCGAGGTCCCGTCTGGCTGGCGCCACACGGGACCTCTTCTTTTGCGAGGCTTCCCCTCAGCCGCACGGCATGCCCGGGAAATCCCTCAAGGAGGTGTAACCATGCCATCCAAGAAGAACGAAGCCATGCTCAAGGAGNTCAACGAGTCCNTCGACTCCTCCAAGGGCCTGTTCGTCATCGACTACCGCGGTCTTTCGGTCAAGGAGAGCCAGGAGCTTCGTCGCAAGCTCCGCGACGCCGACGCCGAGATGAAGGTGTACAAGAACAACATCGTCAAGATCGCCCTCGCCGAGCACGACATGCCCAACATCGACGACATCCTCGTGGGCACCACTGCCTGCGTGTTCTACGCCGTCGACCCCGTGGAGGCCGCCAAGGCCATCAAGGACACTTCCAAGGAGCTCAACAAGGTCGAGTTCCTCGGCGGTATCTCCGACGGTCAGGCCATCGACGCCGCCCAGGCGCTCGCCATCGCCGACCTCCCCAGCCGCGAGGAGCTGCTCGCCCGTCTGGCCGCGGCCGTGTCCGCGCCCCTCACCGGGTTCGTGCGCGTCCTCAACGGGCCCGTCCAGGGTCTCGCCACCGCGCTCACCCAGATCGCCGAGCAGAAGGAGGGCCAGGCCGCTGCCTAGGCGCTCNCGCACCACCGNCGTTTTTAAGTCCGGGGCCAGCGCGCCCCGCCTATGAAGAAGGAGAACAGCCATGGCTGTCACCAAGGATGAGATCATCGAGGCCATCAAGGCCATGCCCGCCCTCGAGCTCTCCGAGCTCGTCAAGGAGCTCGAGGACACCTTCGGCGTGTCCGCCGCCGCCCCCGNCATGATGGGCGCCATGCCCGCCGCCGGTGGCNCCGCCGAGCCCGCCGAGGAGAAGACCGAGTTCGACGTCGTGCTCGAGGGCTTCGGCGACAACAAGATCGCCGTCATCAAGGAGGTCCGCGGCCTCACCAAGCTCGGCCTGAAGGAGGCCAAGGAGCTCGTCGAGGGTGCCCCCAAGCCCATCCTCGAGGGTGTCAAGAAGGACGAGGCCGAGGCCGCCAAGGAGCAGCTCGAGAAGGCCGGCGCCGCCGTCTCCATCAAGTAACTCCGGTTCCCACCGAACCTTCGAGGGGCCCCGCTCATGGGAGCGGGGCCCCTTTTCTTGTGCGACGGGGCCTTGCGGCCGACGAGCGGTCGAAGGGCCCCGTCCCGTCACAGACCCTCCACATCCGCCGCGGTGAGGGGAGGGGCATCCCTGCAGGACGTCGGGGTAAAACGGGATAGTTTATCCAAGCCCCCGACAATGTCAATACTTTTCATTGACGGGCCCGTNGTTCTTGGCTAGATTACTACCTTGCGACAATTGCCGCTGTATGCCGTTATAAGGAGGAAATGCCCGGTGCGTACCGCAAACTCTTCCGTCACCTCCACCGACGTCACGGGCCGCGTGAGCTTCAGCAAGATCGCCCCTGCGATGGAGCTGCCCAACCTCATCACCATTCAAAAGGAGTCGTTCGAGCGGTTCATGGGGGAGGGCCTTGNGAACGCCTTCGNCGAGAGCTCTCCCANCGNGAACAACGCCGGCACCATGGAGATCACCTTCGGTGACCACGAGTTCGGCGATCCCGCCCACACCGTGGCCGAGTGCCGGGCCAAGGACGTNACCTACCAGGCCCCGCTCCTGGTAGAGGTCCGCTTCACCAACAAGGAGACGGGCGAGATCAAGGAGCAGCTCGTGTTCATGGGCGACTTCCCGCTCATGACCGACCGCGGCACCTTCATCATCAACGGCACCGAGCGCATCGTCGTCTCGCAGCTCGTGCGCTCCCCGGGCGTCTACTTCTCCAAGGAGCTCGACAGCAACGTCGAGGTCTTCAAGGTGCAGTTCATCCCGGCCCGCGGCGCGTGGCTCGAGTTCGAGGTCGACAAGCGCGGCAAGCTCGTGGTGTCCATCGACCGCAAGCGCCGTCAGAACGCCACGGTCATGCTCCGCGCCCTCGGCATCGCCGAGTCCGACGACGAGATCGTCGAGCTCCTGGGCGACTCCGACATCGTGCGCGACACCCTGGCCTCCGACACCGCCCGCACCCGCGACGAGGCCCTCATCGAGATCTACAAGCGCCAGCGCCCCGGCGAGCCCCCCACCGTGGACGCCGCCCGCTCGCTGGTGGACGGCCTCTACCTCAACCCGCAGCGCTACGACCTCGCCCGCGTGGGCCGCTACAAGATCGACAAGAAGCTCGGCATCGACGTGCCGGCCGACGAGACCATCCTCACGGCCGAGGACATCGTGGCGGCCCTCCGCTACCTCCTCGCCCTCCGCGACGGCGACACCACCAAGAAGGTCGACGACNTCGNCCANTTCGGNANCNGCCGCGTCCGCACCGTGGGCGAGCTCGTGCAGAACCAGTTCCGCATCGGCATGAGCCGCATGGAGCGCGTGGTCCGCGAGCGCATGGCCTCCCAGGACCCCGACGACATCACGCCGCAGTCGCTCATCAACATCAGGCCCATCGTGGCGGCCATCAAGGAGTTCTTCGGCTCCTCGCAGCTGTCGCAGTTCATGGACCAGGCCAACCCGCTGTCCGGCCTCACCCACAAGCGCCGCCTGTCGGCCCTCGGCCCCGGCGGCCTCGCCGGCCACAAGTCNGGCTCCAGCCGCCGCACCAACGTGCCCACCGCCGTGCGCGACGTCCACAACTCCCACTACGCGCGCATGTGCCCCATCGAGACCCCCGAGGGCCCCNANATCGGCCTCATCGGCACCCTCGCCCTNTACGCCCACGTCAACGACTACGGCTTCATCGAGACCCCGTACCGCCGCGTCGTGGACGGCTGCGCCACCGACGTCATCGACTGGATGACCGCCGACGAGGAGGAGGACCACATCATCGCGCCGGCCGACACCGCNATCGACCCGGAGNCNGGCCGCATCCTCACCGTCGACCCGCTCACCGGCGAGCTCGTGGAGGCCGACCGCGTCGTGGCCCGTACCCGCGACTACGACGGCTCCTTCGGCGCCCCCGCCGAGACCCCCGTGTCCGAGATCGACTACATGGACGTCTCGCCGCGCCAGATNCTCTCCGTCGCCGCNACGCTGATCCNGTTCCTCNAGCACGACGACGCCAAGCGAACCCTCATGGGTGCCAACATGCAGCGCCAGGCCGTGCCCCTGATCCGTCCCACGGCTCCGCTCGTGGGCACCGGCATGGAGTACCGCGCCGCGCTGGACTCCGGCGAGCTCATCTGCTCCGACCGCGACGGCACCGTCGTCGAGGCCGACGCCGCCCACGTGGTCGTTGACGCCGCCGCCGACGGCCTCATGCGCTACGACCTGCCCAAGTACCAGCGCTCCAACCAGTCCACCTGCATCAACCACCGCCCCATCGTCGAGGTGGGCCAGAAGGTCGTGGCCGGCCAGCCGCTGGCCGACTCCACCTCCGTGGAGAACTCCGAGCTCGCCCTCGGCGCCAACCTCACCGTGGCCTACATGCCGTGGGAGGGCTTCAACTACGAGGACGGCATCGTCGTCTCCGAGCGCGTGGTGCAGGAGGACCTGCTGACCTCCATCAACATCTCCCGCCACGAGATCGACGCCCGCGACACCAAGCTCGGCTCCGAGGAGATCACCCGCGAGATCCCCAACCTGTCCGCCGACATGCTCGCCAACCTGGACGCCGACGGCATCATCCGCATCGGCGCCGAGGTGGGCCCCGGCGACATCCTCGTGGGCAAGGTGACCCCCAAGGGCCAGACCACGCCCACGGTGGAGGAGCGCCTGCTCCACGCCATCTTCGGCGCCAAGGCCCACGACGTGCGCGACACCTCCCTCAAGATGCCCCACGGCTCCTACGGCCGCGTGGTGGACGTCGTGCGCTTCAGTCGCGAGGCCGGCGACGACCTCCCGCCCGGAGTCAACGAGATGGTCCGCGTCTTCGTGGCTCAGCGCCGCAAGATCCAGCAGGGCGACAAGATCGCCGGCCGCCACGGCAACAAGGGCGTCGTCTGCAAGGTGCTCCCCGTCGAGGACATGCCCTACATGGCCGACGGCACCCCCGTCGACGTCCTGCCCGACNCCCTCGGCGTGCCGTCCCGTATGAACGTGGGCCAGCTGCTCGAGTNNCACATCGGCTGGTGCGCCGCCAAGGGCTGGGACACCGAGTCCGCCGACTCCGACCGCTACGTGCCCGGCCCCANGCCGGTCTCCACGCCGGTCTTCGACGGCGCCACGGGCGACGAGGTGGCCGAGTGCATCCGCCGCACCAACGTCAACCTGCTCAACCGCGCCCGCGAGGACTACGGCGATGCCATGATGGAGTCGTTCGTGCCGCAGCTCAACTCGTTCGGCAAGACCACGCTGTACGACGNCCGCACCGGCGANCCCTTCCGCGACAAGATCACGGTGGGCACGAGCTACATCCTCAAGCTCGGCCACATGGTCGACGACAAGATCCACGCCCGCTCCACCGGCCCCTACAGCCTCATCACCCAGCAGCCGCTGGGCGGCAAGGCCCAGTTCGGCGGCCAGCGCTTCGGCGAAATGGAGGTGTGGGCCCTCTACGCCTACGGCGCGGCCAACGTCCTCCAGGAGATCCTCACCATCAAGTCCGACGACACCAACGGCCGCGTCAAGGCCTACGAGTCCATCGTCAAGGGCGAGAACGTGCCCGAGGCCTCCATCCCCGAGGCCTTCAAGGTCCTCGTCAAGGAGATCCGCTCCCTCGCCCTCGACATCGAGCCCATCTCCGACAAGCGTCCCGAGGCGCCCGCCGCCGCCCCGGCCCAGGTCACCGTCGACGCCGTTGAGGCCTNCGCCGACGCCGACGCCGACGACCTGATCGGTGCCGCCCAGGTCGCCACCGACGACCTCNTCGCCGACCTCGATTCTGATAAGGAGTAGCCCTGTGGCAGATTTCGACACCACTGATTTCGACGCCATCAAGATCTCCCTGGCCTCTGCCGAGCAGATCCGTTCCTGGTCCCACGGCGAGGTCAAGAAGCCCGAGACCATCAACTACCGCTCGCTGAAGCCCGAGCGCGACGGCCTCTTCTGCGAGAAGATCTTCGGGCCCTCCAAGGACTGGGAGTGCGCCTGCGGCAAGTACAAGGGCATCCGCTTCAAGGGCATCGTCTGCGACCGGTGCGGCGTCGAGGTGACCAGCTCCAAGGTCCNCCGCGAGCNCATGGGCCACATCGAGCTCGCCGCCCCCGTGAGCCACATCTGGTACTTCAAGAGCCCCACGAGCTTCCCGCTCGCCCGCATGCTCNACATGAAGTCCAAGGACCTCGAGAAGGTGCTCTACTTCGCGAGCTACGTCATCACCAAGGTCGACGTGGAGGCCCGCGAGGCCGACGCCACCGACCTCAAGGAGGAGCTGGCCGCCGACCTCGAGCAGCTCNACGCCGAGCGNGACGAGCAGATCGCCCGCATCCGCGAGCAGGGCGAGGGCGGCGAGGACGAGTTCGGCGACGTGGAACCCATGTCCGCCGACGAGATCCGNGCCGANATCGCCGACCTCGAGGAGGAGTACGCCGAGGAGAAGCAGCTCCGCACGGACGCCTTCGACAAGTTCATGACCGTGGCCAAGGGCGAGCTCATCGCCGACGAGGCCCTGTTCCGCGAGATGAAGAAGTACTACTCGCTGTACTTCGACGGCGGCATGGGCGCCGAGGCCGTGCGCGACCTGCTCGCCGACATCGACCTCGCCGCCACCGCCAAGGNGCTGCGTGCCATCCTCGAGAACGAGAAGGGCCAGAAGCAGCGCCGCGAGAAGGCCGTCAAGCGCCTGGAGATCGTCGAGGCCTTCATGGAGGGCGGCAACGACCCCACCAACATGATCCTGGACGTCATCCCGGTCATCCCGCCCGACCTGCGCTCCATGGTGCAGCTCGACGGCGGCCGCTTTGCCTCCTCGGACCTCAACGACCTCTACCGCCGCGTCATCAACCGCAACAACCGCCTCAAGCGCCTGCTCGACCTCGAGGCCCCCGACATCATCGTCAACAACGAGAAGCGCATGCTGCAGGAGACCGTCGACGNCCTGTTCGACAACGGCCGCCGCGGGCGCCCCGTCACCGGCCGTGGCGGCAGGCCCCTCAAGTCCCTCGCCGAGACCCTCAAGGGCAAGCAGGGCCGCTTCCGCCAGAACCTCCTGGGCAAGCGCGTCGACTACTCCGGCCGCTCGGTCATCGTCGTNGACCCCCANCTCAAGCTGCACCAGTGCGGTCTNCCCAAGACCATGGCCCTCGAGCTGTTCAAGCCCTTCGTGATGCGCCGCCTCGTCGAGCTCGGCAAGNTGGAGAACATCAAGGGTGCCAAGCGTGCCATCGACCGCTCCGAGCCGGGCGTGTGGGACGTCCTCGAGGAGGTCATCTCCGACCGCCTCGTGCTCCTCAACCGCGCCCCCACCCTGCACCGCCTGTCCATCCAGGCGTTCGAGCCCGTGCTCATCGAGGGCAAGGCCATCCACCTGCACCCGCTCGTCTGCAAGCCCTTCAACGCCGACTTTGACGGCGACCAGATGTCGGTGCACGTGCCGCNGTCCACCCAGGCCCAGACCGAGGCCCGGGTGCTCATGCTGTCGTCCAACAACCTTCGCACCCCTGCCTCCGGCAAGGTGCTGACGGTGCCGTCCCAGGACATGGTCTTCGGCGTGTACTACCTCACCACCGAGCACGAGGGCGTCGCGGGCGNGGGGAGGGCCTTCGCCGNCTTCGACGACGTCATCGCCTCCTACGACGCCCACGCCGACCTCGACATCCAGGCCAAGGTCTTCGTGCGCGTGGGGCCCGAGGACGCCAACATCCAGACCGAGGATGACCGCCTGCTGTTCCGCGTCATGGATTCCAAGGACTCCTACACCGATTACGACGTCACCGAGGGCTCGGTCCGNGTGGAGACCACGNCCGGCCGCGTGATCTTCAACCGCCAGTGCCTCCCCAACGACTACCCCTTCATCAACTACAAGATGGTCAGCTCCGACATGGGCCGTCTGGTCAACGACTGCTGCGACCGCTACCCGCTGGCCGACGTCGAGCCCATCCTCGACGCCATCAAGTACGCGGGCTTCCACTACGCCACCCGCGCCGGACTGACCGTGTCCGTCTGGGACGCCGTCATCCCGGAGGAGAAGGAGAAGAT
The DNA here is from genome assembly GCF_905219715.1 of Olsenella sp. CU969. Taxonomy (NCBI): domain Bacteria; kingdom Bacillati; phylum Actinomycetota; class Coriobacteriia; order Coriobacteriales; family Atopobiaceae; genus Olsenella; species Olsenella sp. CU969. The sequence goes on along the minus strand of NZ_CAJMXC010000015.1, from coordinate 24,431 downwards.
GCTGGCCGACACGCAGATCGCGGTCGACACCATCAACGAGAACTACGAGATGGGCTTCCTCTCCGAGGCCGAGCGCCACACCGAGGTCGTCAACGCCTGGACCTCCTGCACCGACGAGCTCGGCTCGGTCATGCTCAAGGGCTTCTCCGAGGACAACCCCATCTACATGCTCGCCGACTCCGGCGCCCGTGGCTCCAAGACCCAGCTGCGCCAGCTCGCCGGCATGCGCGGCCTCATGGCCGACATGTCCGGTGACACCATCGACCTGCCCATCAAGGCCAACTTCCGCGAGGGCCTGCGCCCGCTGGAGTACTTCATCTCCACCTACGGCGCCCGCAAGGGCCTCGTGGACACCTCGTCGCACACCTCCGACTCCGGTTACCTCACCCGCCGCCTGGTGGACGTGGCCCAGGACGTCATCGTGCGCGAGGCCGACTGCGGCACGGCCGAGGGCGTGACCTACAACCTCGTGCTCCCCGGCACCGACGACCTCAACGTCGACCTCGTGGGCCGCTGCGTCCTCGATGATGTNGTGGCCCCCGAGACCGGCGAGGTGCTCTTCCAGGAGGGCGACTACATCGAGTCCGTGGACGACATCCGCTCCATGGTGGACGNCGGCCTCAAGAAGGTGGAGCTCCGCGCCCTGCTCACCTGCCGCTCCAAGTACGGCGTCTGCCAGAAGTGCTATGGCTGGGACCTCTCCACGCGCCGCCCGGTGAACATCGGCACGGCCGTGGGCATCATCGCCGCCCAGTCCATCGGCGAGCCCGGTACGCAGTTGACCATGCGTACCATCCACTCCGGCGGCGTGGCCGGAGCCGACGACATCACCCAGGGCCTGCCCACCGTCGGCCGCATGTTCGACGTCGTCGGCAACGTTAACGAGAAGATCCTCGGACGCGAGGCCGACCTCGCCCCCTACTCGGGCCTCCTGCACATCGTGCCCGAGCAGAACGAGTACCACATCACCATCCTCGACTCCGACGACCCCAGCCGCGTGCTGTCCACCAAGGACGTCCCGGCGTCGGTGCGCTTCATGCCGGGCATCGANGACGGCGCGACGGTGCGCGCGGGCGACCAGCTCACCCACGGCTTCGTGAACTTCCGCAACCTGCGCAAGCTCACGGACATCGAGTCCACCATGCACACCTTCGTGGAGTCGGTGAAGTCGGTCTACACCTCCCAGGGCGTCGACCTCAACGACAAGCACANCGAGGTCATCGCGCGCCAGATGCTCCGCCGCGNCCAGGTGACCAACCCCGGTGACTCCAAGTACCTCCTCGGCCAGTACGTGGACCGTTACGAGTTCGCCGACAAGGTCAACGAGATCGCCCTCGAGGGCGGCACCCCGCCCGAGGCCGAGCCCGCCATCCTCGGCACGCTCAAGGTGGCGAGCTCCATCGACTCCTGGCTGTCCTCCGCCTCGTTCATCCGCACGGCCGGCGTCCTCACCGAGGCCGCCATCAAGGGCGAGGTCGACCACCTCATGGACCTCAAGAGCAACGTCATCGTGGGCAAGCAGATCCCTGCCGGCACCGGCCTCAAGGCCTACCGCGACGTCGAGCTCACCTACCACGGCGAGTCCATCGACCACCCCTCCTCGCCGCTCGACAAGTCGCTGCCCGAGTGGGCCCCCGACGAGCTCAAGAGCATCGAGGAGCAGCTGCCCAAGCAGCTCGAGTGGGCCGGCGACGACTACTACCCCGGCGTGTACTCCAAGAACGGCCGCACGCTGTCCTCCGAGGACGCCAAGCTCTACCTCTTCGACGACCTCGGCGTGTCCCAGCGCTGGACCAACAAGTTCAGCGAGGTGGGCATCGAGACCGTCGGCGACCTCATCGGCAAGACCGAGGACGACCTGCTTCGCATCGACGGCATCGGCGCCAAGGCCATCGAGGAGCTCCGTGCGGGCCTCGAGGAGCGCAACCTCCTCTACCTGCTCCAGCCGGAGGACGACGACGCCNCCGATGTAGACGAGCTCTCCCAGCTCCTCAACATGGTGTTCTCGCCCGATNCCGACAACGTCATGCTCGGCACCGCCGCGCCGTCCACCCACCACGGGTTCGACGACGAGCTCATCGGCGGCACCGCGAGCGACAACGTCAACCCCGCCGCCATCAACGAGGACCTCAACTCCCTCGACGACATCCTCACCCAGGTGGCCCATCAGGACGAGATGCTGGGCGGCGAGTAGGCGGGGCATAACAGCTTTCTGCTTACAGCTTTCTAGTAATTAAAGGAGTCGGTTTCTTTAAGGACCGGCTCCTTTTTGTGTGCCGTTTACGGTGTCGACACGTNTGATGGACCGGGAAGTAATGGGGGAGGGGCGCNGGGTACCCAACCAACAGTGTTTGTCACATCGATATGGGGGCCGACCGCCATCGGACTGGGNGACNGTCTCCCCAATGCGGCACCCCCGGACCAATGCATTGTTGGGGTGGATTATGCAGCCAGGAGCTCAGAGGAATTCCTACACCTATGAGACCAAGCTCAAGGCGGTCGNGGATCATCTCGACCGTGGCATGACGGCAAGCGACGCCATGCTCTCCCACGGCGTTGCCAGCAAGAGCGCCTTCTTCCGTTGGTGCGCCGCCTACCGCGACGGCGGTGCCCAGGCGCTGAGGCCCAAGAAGCGCGGCCGTCCCCGCAAGAACGGCTAAGCGAGCGGCTCTTCCCGAGGGGCCCTCCCGGAATGTCCGGGAGGGCCCCTTCCCTGTGGGATGGAGGGCGGGTGGAATGGGATACGCCCGGCTACGTGGACAATTGACAGCGAGAAAACACCGGCATAATATCCCGTCTTGCGCCGATCCAGGCGATGTTGTGCNGCGTCGCCTCTACATATGGTCGATGTGAGCCTCAAACAGGTACGAAGGAGAGAAAACTTGCCTACCATCAACCAGCTGGTCCGCCAGGGCCGCAAGAGCACCAAGGCCAAGTCCCAGAAGCCGGCCCTCAAGGGCAACCCCCAGAAGCGCGGCGTNTGCACCCGCGTGTACACCACCACGCCCAAGAAGCCGAACTCGGCCCTGCGCAAGGTGGCCCGCGTGCGCCTCGTCAACGGCATCGAGGTCACGGCCTACATCCCCGGTGAGGGCCNCAACCTCCAGGAGCACTCCATCGNCCTCATCCGTGGCGGCCGCGNGCGCGACCTCCCCGGTGTTCGCTACAAGATCANCCNCGGCGCCTANGANTGCGCCGCCGTGCAGAACCGCAAGCAGTCCCGCTCCCGCTACGGCGCCAAGCGCTCCTAGCCTCAAGCCCTGAAGATCAGCACGTAAGGAGAAACACATGCCGCGTCGTGCAGCAGCGAACCGCCGTGAGGTCACCCCTGACGCCGTCTACAACAACCGTCTCGTGACCCAGCTCATCAACAAGGTCCTCCTCGACGGCAAGAAGTCCACCGCCGAGCGCATCGTCTACGGTGCCTTCGACCAGGTGGCCGAGAAGACCGGCCAGGACCCGCTCGCCGTGTTCAAGAAGGCCATGNAAAACGTGCGCCCGACCCTCGAGGTCAAGCCCAAGCGCGTGGGCGGCGCCACCTACCAGGTGCCCATGGAGGTCAACTCCCGTCGCTCCACCACCNTCGCCATCCGCTGGATCGTCGGCTTCTCCCGCTCCCGCAAGGAGAAGACCATGGCCGACCGCCTGGCCAACGAGATCATCGACGCCTCCAACGGCGTGGGCGCCTCCGTCAAGAAGCGCGAGGACGTCTTCAAGATGGCCGAGGCCAACCGCGCCTTCTCGCACTACCGCTGGTAAGCCGCGCTAAGGGAGAACACCGCAATGGCCAAGAGCAAGTACAACCTCAAGAACATGCGCAACATCGGCATCATGGCCCACATCGATGCCGGTAAGACCACCACCACCGAGCGCATCCTCTACTACACCGGCAAGACCCACAAGATCGGCGAGGTGCACGACGGCGCCGCCACCATGGACTGGATGGCCCAGGAGCAGGAGCGCGGCGTGACCATCACGTCCGCCGCCACCACGTGCTTCTGGAAGGACCACACCATCCAGATCATCGACACCCCGGGCCACGTGGACTTCACCTCCGAGGTCGAGCGCTCCCTGCGCGTCCTCGANGGCGCCGTGGCCGTCTTCGACGCCGTGGCCGGCGTGCAGCCGCAGTCCGAGACCGTGTGGCGCCAGGCCTCCACGTACAACGTCCCGCGCATCGCCTTCATCAACAAGCACGACNGCGTGGGTGCCGACTTCTTCAACGCCATCGAGACCATGAAGGACCGCCTGTCCGCCCCCGCGGTGGCCGCCCAGGTCCCCATGNGCGCCGAGAACGACTTCTGGGGCCTCATCGACCTGGTCACCATGACCGCGTGGGACTTCAAGGAGGACGCCAAGGGCATGATCTACCCCGAGGCTCTCGATGAGATTCCCGCCGAGTTCGTCGAGCTCGCCAACGAGAAGCGCACCGAGCTGGTCGACGCCGCCGCCGACTACTCCGNCGAGCTCATGGAGCTCGTGCTCGAGGACGAGGAGATCCCCGTCGACGTCCTCAAGGGCGCCATCCGTGCCGCCACCCTGGGCAACGCCATGAACCCGGTCTTCGTGGGCTCCGCCTACNAGAACAAGGGCATCCAGGAGCTCCTCGACGCCNTCATCGACTACCTGCCGAGCCCGCTCGACGTGCCCCCCGTGGAGGGCTTCAACCCCAAGAACGGGGAGCCCGAGGTCCGCAAGCCGTCCAACGACGAGCCCTTCAGCGCCCTCGCGTTCAAGATCATGACCGACCCCTACGTGGGCAAGCTCACCTACGTCCGCGTGTACTCCGGTACCGCCGACGCCGGCAGCTACGTCTACAACTCGGTCAAGGAGGACCGCGAGCGCTTCGGCCGCATCCTCGAGATGAACGCCAACGACCGTGTGGACCGCGAGTCCTGCTCCACCGCCGACATCGTCGCCGTCGTGGGCCTCAAGAACACCACCACCGGTGAGACCCTCTGCGACCAGGCCCACCCCATCGTGCTCGAGTCCATCGAGTTCGCCGAGCCCGTCATCGACGTCGCCGTGGAGCCCAAGGACAAGGCCAACCAGGACAAGATGTCCGTGGGCCTCGCCAAGCTCGCCGAGGAGGACCCGACCTTCAAGGTGCACACCGACCACGAGACCGGCCAGACCATCATCGCCGGCATGGGCGAGCTGCACCTCGAGATCATCGTCGACCGCCTGCGCCGCGAGTTCAAGGTGGAGTGCAACGTGGGCAAGCCCCAGGTCGCCTACCGCGAGACCGCCGGCAAGCCCGTCACCCACGCCGAGGGCAAGTTCGTCCGCCAGTCCGGCGGCCGCGGCCAGTACGGCCATGCCATCATCGACATCGAGCCCACCGAGCCCGGCAGCGGCTACGAGTTCGTCAACGCCATCGTCGGCGGCGTGGTGCCCAAGGAGTTCATCCCCTCCATCGACAAGGGCATCCAGGAGGCGCTGCAGTCCGGCGTCATCGCCGGCTACCCGGTCGTGGACGTCAAGGTGACCCTCACCGACGGCTCCTACCACGAGGTCGACTCCTCCGAGGCCGCCTTCAAGATCGCCGGCTCCATGGCCATCAAGGACGNCCTCAAGAAGTCCAACCCCGTCCTGCTCGAGCCCATCGAGGCCGTCGAGGTCGAGACTCCAGAGGAGTACATGGGCGACGTCATGGGCAACCTCTCCAGCCGTCGCGGCAAGATCGAGGGCATGGAGGACCGCCGCAACACCAAGGTCATCAAGGCCAAGNTGNCCCTGGGCGAGATGTTCGGCTATGCCACCGACCTCCGCTCCCAGACCCAGGGCCGCGCGAGCTACACCATGCAGTTCGCCGAGTACGAGCCCGTCCCCAAGAACGTTGCCGACGAGATCGTCAGCAAGGCCGGCGGAAACGCCTAGTCACCAAGCCCGCGAGCATTCCGCCCGCCCNTCGATGGAGGTACCACGTTGTCTAACCAGAAGATCAGGATCCGCCTCAAGGGCTTCGACCACGAGGTCGTCGACCAGTCCTCCCGGCAGATCGTCGAGACCGCCCAGAAGACCGGCGCCCGCGTCTCCGGCCCGATCCCCCTGCCCACCGAGCGCANTCTCTACTGCGTCATCCGCTCGCCGCACAAGGACAAGGACTCCCGCGAGCAGTTCGAGATGCGCACCCACAAGCGCCTCATCGACATCCTCGACCCCCCGAGCGAGACCGTCGACTCGCTGATGCGCCTCGACCTTCCCGCGGGCGTGGAGATCGACATCAAGCTCGACGCCTAAGTCAAGGCAGTCGACAGGGGCCGGGCCGCAAGCCCGGCCCCTNTTCCTGGGCCCGCCATTCCCGTTTTGTTCTTCCTCTGGGGAGAATCTATGAAATGGGGAAGGCGGGCCCTATACTATTCAGGCTGCAATTTGGGGTGTTCTGTGCCGAGACTCATACCACGGGGTCGGGCGTATCCCAAAGAGCGGCGATCCGTAGGATGTGGTCCTCTGGGAACGGGGGCATGCGGTCCCCGTGCCGTCCCATGACCACCGAAGGTAAGGAACAGGAATGGTCAGCACGATTCTCGGCCGCAAGCTCGGGATNACGCAGGTCTGGGNCGAGGAGGNCAACGTCGTCCCCGTCACCGTCATCCAGGCCGGCCCCTGCGTCGTCTCGCAGGTCAAGTCCGAGGCCACCGACGGCTACGACGCCGTCCAGATCGGCTTCGGCGACATCAAGGCCTCCCGCGTCAACAAACCCATGAAGGGCCACTTCGCCAAGGCCGGCGTCGAGCCCATGCGCTATCTGCGCGAGGTCCGCGTAGACAACGCCGCCGACCACAAGGTGGGCGACGTCGTGAGCGTGGCGGACTTCGAGGGCGTCAAGAACGTGGACGTCACCGGTACCTCCAAGGGCAAGGGCTTCCAGGGCACCATCAAGCGCTGGAACTTCGCCTGCGGCCCCATCACCCACGGCTCCCGCAACCAGCGCCGCCCGGGCTCCATCGGCCAGTGCGCCTACCCCGCCCGCGTGCGCAAGGGCCTGCACATGGCCGGCCACATGGGCCACGAGCGCGTCACTGTCAAGAACCTCAAGCTGGTGCGCATCGACCCCGAGCAGAACCTCATGCTCGTGAAGGGCGCCGTGCCCGGCCCCAAGAACGCCTTGGTCCAGATCCGCATGGCCTAAGGGCCTTCGAACGTTCTCACCCTCAGGCTCACAAGGAGAATCCAGATGTCCAACATCGAAGTCAAGAATGCGGAGGGCGCCTCGGTCAAGACCGTCGAGCTCGATTCCCGCGTGTTCGGCATCGAGCCGAACATCCCGGTGGTGCACCACGTGGTGGTCAACTACCTGTCCTGCCTGCGTCAGGGCACCCATGACACCAAGGGCCGCTCCGAGGTCTCCGGCGGCGGCAAGAAGCCGTGGCGCCAGAAGGGCACCGGCCGTGCCCGTCAGGGCTCCATCCGCGCCACCCAGTGGGTCGGCGGCGGCGTGCCCTTCGGCCCCACCCCGCGCTCGCACTACAAGCGCACCAATAAGAAGGAGATCAAGCTGGCCATGCGCTCTGTCCTCTCGGGCAAGCTGGCCGACGGCGAGCTCTTCCTCGTCGATTCCATCGATTTCGGCGACGAGCCCAAGACCAAGAAGGCCAAGGCCCTCCTCGAGTCCCTCGGCATCGCCGACAAGCGCGTGACCGTCGTGGTGGGCAACGACGACATCGTCGAGATGATCTCGTTCCGCAACCTCCCCAACGTCCGCGTCCTGNGCGTCAACGAGGCCAACACCCACAACCTCATCGACAACGGCGCCCTCCTCATGACCGAGGCCGTCGCCAAGACCCTCGAGGAGGCTCTCGTCTAATGAACTCCGTCTACAACGTCATCATCCGCCCCATCGTCTCGGAGCGCACCTTCGACCAGATGGGCGACAACAAGTACACCTTCGAGGTGGCCGGTGACGCCGCCAAGCAGGAGATCGCCAGCGCCGTGGAGCAGATCTTCAACGTGAAGGTCGTCAAGGTCAACACCATGTGGGTCAAGCCCAAGAACAAGCGCGTGCGCTACGCCCAGGGCAAGACCCGCCGCTGGAAGAAGGCCATCGTCACCCTCGCCGAGGGCGACACCATCGAGATCTTCGGCCAGCAGGTCGCAGAGTAGTCCTCTGATGAGGCCCGGGCCCCGTCGCGGGTCCGGGTCGGTGCCGCAATGGATACGCGCGGTACCGTGGTAATCCGGCGTCGTCCCGGTCCCGGCGTCAAGCCGATCCCTGGCCGGGGCGGCCATCGGACATATTCGAAAGGGAACATCACCATGGGAGTCAAGCATCTCAAGCCGACCAGCGCGGGCAGGCGTTGGCAGACGGTCTCGGACTTCTCCGAGATCACCTGCACCACGCCCGAGAAGTCGCTTCTCGAGCCCCTGCCCAAGAAGGCCGGTCGCAACAACAACGGCCGCATCACCACCCGTCACCAGGGCGGCCGCGTCAAGCGCAAGTACCGTCGTATCGACTTCAAGCGCAACAAGGACGGCGTGCCCGCCAAGGTCGCCACGATCGAGTACGACCCCAACCGCTCGGCCCGCANCGCCCTGCTGCACTACGTCGACGGCGCCAAGGCCTACATCCTGGCCCCCAAGGGCCTCAAGGTGGGCGACACCGTCATCTCCGGCCCCGGCGCCGACATCAAGCNCGGCAACGCCCTGCCNCTNTCCGANATCCCCGTNGGCACCNTGGTCCACGCCATCGAGTTCCAGCCTGGCAAGGGCGCTGCCATCGCCCGTTCCGCCGGCACCTCGGTGCAGCTCATGGGCAAGGAGGGCAAGTACGCCATNCTGNGCATGCCGTCTTCCGAGATGCGCCGTGTGCTGGTCACCTGCCGCGCCACCGTGGGCGAGGTCGGCAACGCCGACCACTCCAACATCCGCATCGGCAAGGCCGGCCGTAACCGCTACAAGGGCATCCGTCCCACCGTCCGCGGCANGGTCATGAACNCGGTCGACCACCCNCACGGCGGCGGCGAGGNCAAGNACCACACCTCCGGCCGTCCATCGGTCTCTCCCTGGGGCAAGCCGTCCAAGGGCGCCAAGACCCGCGACCCGAAGAAGGGTTCGAACCGTCTCATCATCCGCCGTCGCAAGACGAAGTAGCGCAGTCGCGAGAAGCAGGAGCAATTACCTATGAGCAGGAGTCTCAAGAAGGGCCCGTACGTGGAGACCCGCCTCCTCCAGCGCGTCGTCGCGCAGAACGAGGCCGGCACCNAGGAGGTCATCAAGACCTGGTCGCGTGCCTCCACCATCTTCCCCGACATGGTCGGCCACACCATCGCCGTCCACGACGGCCGCAAGCACGTGCCCGTGTACATCACCGAGNCCATGGTGGGCCACAAGCTCGGCGAGTTTGCCCCCACCCGCACCTTCCGCGGACACAAGGCCTAAAAGAGGGGATAGACAAGCATGGCAAAGAGCACCACTAATCCGTCGCACGTGTCCGCGACCGCGAAGTACGTGCGCGTCGCGCCGCGCAAGGCGCGCCTGGTCGTCGACCAGATCCGCAACAAGTCCGTNGAGCGCGCCATGGAGATCCTCCGCTTCTCCGAGCGTGCCGTGGCGGTCGACGTCGAGAAGGTCCTCCGCTCCGCGGTGGCCAACGCCTACCAGAACAAGGGCTTCCGTCCCGACGACCTCGTGATCGTCNAGACCTACGTCGACGAGGGCCCCACCCTGAAGCGCATCCGTCCCCGCGCCAAGGGCTCGGCCTCGCGCATCAACAAGCGCACCAGCNACATCACCGTCACCGTNGNTCCCCGAAAGGAGGCGTAACAGATCCATGGGTCACAAGGTTTCTCCCACCGGATTCCGTCTCGGCGTCACCGAGAACTGGCGTTCTCGCTGGTACGCCGATAAGGATTACTCGGCCAACGTCGGCAACGACCTCAAGATCCGCAAGTTCCTCAAGAAGCGCCTCGAGCGTGCCGCCCTCTCCCGNGTCGACATCGAGCGTGCCGGCAACAAGGTGAAGGTGGTCATCTACACCGCCCGTCCCGGCATCGTCATCGGCAAGAAGGGCTCCGAGATCGACGCCCTCCGTCGTGAGCTCGAGAAGATCGCCGGCACCGAGAAGGGCGGCGTGTCCGTCGACGTCANCGAGGTCNAGCGCCCCGAGCTCGACGCCAGCCTGGTCGCCCAGTCCATCGCCGAGCAGCTCGAGCAGCGCATCGCCTTCCGTCGCGCCATGCGCAAGGCCGTCCAGAGCGCCCGCAAGTCCGGCGCCAAGGGCATCCGCATCGAGTGCTCCGGCCGTCTCGGCGGTGCCGAGATGGGCCGCCGCGAGTGGTACCGCGAGGGTCGCGTGCCCCTGCAGACCCTCCGTGCCAAGATCGACTTCTCCGAGGCCACTGCCCGCACCATCATGGGTGCCTGCGGCGTGAAGACCTGGATCTACCTCGGCGAGAAGCTGCCGGGCCAGCCTGCGCCCAACCCTGCGCTCGAGGGCCCGTCCCGCCCCCGTCGCCGTAACGAGAGGAGGGGCAACTAATGCTGGCTCCCAAGCGTGTTCTCCACCGCAAGGTGCAGCGCGGTTCCATGAAGGGCAAGGCCAAGGGCGGCACCAAGCTCAACTTCGGCTCCTGGGGCATCCGCGCCGAGGAGTGCCACTGGATCACCAACCGCCAGATCGAGGCCGCCCGTATCGCCATGACCCGCCAGATGAAGCGTGGCGGCAAGGTCTGGATCACCATCTTCCCGGACAAGCCCATCACCAAGAAGCCCGCCGAGACCCGCATGGGTTCCGGTAAGGGCAACCCGGAGGAGTGGGTGGCCGTCGTCAAGCCCGGCCGCATCATGTTCGAGATCGACGGCGTGAGCGAAGAGGTTGCCAAGGAGGCCCTGCGTCTGGCGCAGCACAAGCTTCCCATCCGCACCAAGATCGTCTCCCGCGCCGACCAGGCCGAGGAGGATTAACCAGTATGAAGGCCAAAGAGATTCGCNNGNTCACCGACGAGNAGCTGTCCANCAAGCNCGAGGAGGCCAGGGCCGAGCTCTTCAACCTGCNCTTCCAGATGGCCACGAGCCAGCTCGACAACACCGCTCGGGTGACCACCGTCAAGCGTGACATCGCCCGAATCCAGACCGAGATGCGCGCGCGCGAGATCNCGGCCGCCAAAGCCGCCAACTAGTCGCTAGGGGAGAAGAAACATGAGCGATTCCCGTAATTCGCGCAAGGTCCGCACCGGCGTCGTGNCGTCGATCTCCGGCGACAAGTCCATCACGGTGTCGATCACCGAGCGCAAGCCGCACCCCAAGTACGGCAAGATGATGAACGTCACCAAGAAGCTCCACGCCCACGACGAGAACAACGAGTGCGGCATCGGCGACACCGTGAGGGTCATGGAGACCCGCCCCCTGTCCAAGACCAAGCGCTGGCGTCTCNTGGAGATCGTCGAGNAGGCCAAGTNGCCACCGCCATCAGAACCCCGGCACACGTGCGTCGCTCTCGTGGGCGCACCTCTGGAACCCGGCGGTACGGAGGATAGAACTATGATTCAAATGGAGACCGTGCTCAACGTCGCTGACAANAGCGGNGCGCGCAANGNGAAGTGCATCAAGGTCCTGGGCGGCTCCAAGCGCCGTTACGCCGGCATCGCCGACGTCATCGTGTGCGCCGTCCAGGAGGCCACCCCCGGTGGCTCGGTGAAGAAGGGCGACGTCGTCCGTTGCGTCGTCGTGCGCACCGTCAAGGAGACCCGCCGCAAGGACGGCAGCTACATCCNCTTCGACCAGAACGCCTGCGTCCTGATCGACAAGGATGGCAATCCCGTCGGCACCCGTATCTTCGGGCCCGTCGCCCGCGAGCTGCGCGACCGCAAGTACATGAAGATCGTCTCGCTCGCACCCGAGACGCTGTAGGAGGTCCAGACGATATGCCTAAGATGAACGTCAAGAAGGGCGACCTCGTCGAGGTCATCTCCGGCCAGGACAAGGGCGCNCGCGGCAANGTGCTGCGCGCGCTGCCCTCCGAGGGCCGCGTGGTCGTCGAGGGCGTCGCCATGGTCAAGAAGGCCATGCGCCCGACCCAGGCCAACCCCCNGGGCGGCATCGTGAGCCAGGAGGCCCCCATCTACGTGTCCAACGTGATGCTGGTCTGCCCGAGCTGCGACNAGGCCACCCGTGTGGGCCACGACTGGAACGACGAGGGCAAGAAGGTCCGCGTCTGCAAGAAGNGCGGCGCCCAGTTCTAAGGAACCCAGGCAACGCCTGACAGTGGGCCCCGGCGACATGTTCGCCGGGGCCCGTTTTTGTCGGATTCATTGTGTGGCGGGCGCGATTCTCGCGTGCCTGCCATTGACTCTGTCCTATGATTCTGAATTGCACTGTGCCGGCCCCTGGCCAAAGACCATGACCAGGGGGCGCGAGGACCCCGGAGCCATAGGACAGCCCCGCGCTTAAAGCCCCAGAAGGAGAACCATGGCAGAAGAGAAGTACGTCCCCCGTCTCAAGACCAGGTACGANGACGAGGNGNGCGCCAAGCTCATCGAGCAGTTCGGCTACACCAACCCCATGACCGTCCCGCAGATCGAGAAGATCGTCGTGAACATGGGCGTGGGCGAGGCCGCCACCGACGCCAAGGCCATCGACGCCGCCGTCGCCGACCTCCGCACCATCACGGGCCAGCAGCCCATGGTCACCCGGGCCCNNAAGTCCATCGCCACCTTCCACCTCCGTGCCGGCATGCCCATCGGCGCCAAGGTGACCCTGCGCAAGGACCGCATGTGGGACTTCCTCGACCGCCTNATCGATATCGCCATCCCGCGCATTCGTGACTTCCGCGGCCTCCCCGTCAAGAGCTTCGACGGCCGCGGCAACTACTCCCTCGGCGTGACCGAGCAGACGATCTTCCCGGNGATCNACTNCGACAAGGTCGACCATACCCGCGGCATGGACATCACNATCGTCACCACCGCCGCCACCGACGAGGAGGGCAAGGCCCTGCTCGAGGGCTTCAACTTCCCGTTCAAGAAGAACGGCAAGTAAANCAGGTNTCCANGTGTCGCCCGGCANCTGCCGGGCCGCATTGATGAAGGAGGATTTGTGGCTAAGACTTCGATGATCGTCAAGGCCCAGCGCACGCCGAAGTACTCCACGCGCACGCAGCGCCGCTGCCAGCGGTGCGGCCGTCCGCACTCGGTGTACCGCAAGTTCGGCCTGTGCCGTGTCTGCCTGCGCGAGCTGGCGAACNACGGCGATCTCCCCGGTGTCCGCAAGGCCAGCTGGTAAGGCTGGGGGACCTCGGAGGAGGACCCGCGAGAAGGCGTCGGCGCCACGGGTGCCGACGAACCGATCGTGGTGGTTTCATCCGTAACGAAGGAGAATCTGCATGAACGTGAACGACCCCATCAGCGATNTGCTCACNCGCATCCNCAACGCGAACACCGTCGGCAAGGCCGAGGTGGCCATGCCGTCCACCAAGGTGCTCGTCGAGATCGCCCGTGTGCTCCAGGAGGAGGGCTACGTCGAGGGCTACGTGGTGAACGACACCANGCCCCAGAAGACCCTCGTCATCACCCTCAAGTACGGGCCCAAGCGCGCCCGCACCATCAAGGGCATCAAGCGCATCTCCAAGCCCGGTCTGCGCAAGTACTCTTCCGCTGCCGACCTGCCCCGCGTGCTGGGCGGCCTCGGCACTGCCGTGATCTCCACCTCCCGTGGCATGATGTGCGACCGCGACGCCCGCAAGGCCGGCGTCGGCGGCGAGATCATCGCCTTCGTGTGGTAACCCGGCAGGACTGAAAGGAGATACCGTGTCCCGTATCGGCAAGATGCCTGTCCAGATTCCCGCCGGAGTCACCGTGGCAGTCGACAACAGCACCGTGATCGTCAAGGGCCCGAAGGGCGAGCTCACCCGCACCTTCTCGCCCCTGGTGTCCTTCAAGGTCGAGGGTGACGAGGTGCTCGTCGCCCCCGAGAACGAGACCCGCGAGGCCAACGCCCAGTGGGGTCTCTCCCGCACCCTCGTGCACAACATGGTCCTGGGCGTGTCCCAGGGCTTCGAGAGGCGCCTGCAGCTGGTCGGCGTCGGTTACCGCGCCGCCCTCAAGGGCCGCGACCTCGACCTCTCCCTTGGCTACTCCCACCCCGTCATCATGGCGGCCCCGGAGAACATCTCCTTCGAGGTCCCCGACAACACCCACATCGTGGTGAAGGGCATCTCCAAGGAGCAGGTCGGCCAGGTTGCCGCCGAGATCCGTGCCAAGCGTCCCCCCGAGCCCTACAAGGGCAAGGGCATCCGCTACGAGGACGAGCACGTGCGCCGCAAGCTCGGTAAGGCCGCCNAGTAGCGCCTGCGCCCGGTNTTCAAGTCCGCCACCCCGTCAGGTGGCGGCGTGATAGAAGGAGACTGTTTCCATGAACAAGCAGAAGGCGAAGAAGCTCGGGCTGAAGCGCCGCGAGCGTCGCGTCCACANCAAGATCACCGGAACCGCGGAGCGTCCGCGCCNCTCGGTGCACCGCACCAATGCCAACATCTACGCGCAGGTGATCGACGACGTCGACGCCAAGACCATCTGCACCTGCTCCACCCTCGACCCCGAGTTCCGCGCCACCGGCAAGCTGGGCTCCAACAAGGAGGCCGCCGAGATCGTGGGCAAGCTCATCGGCGAGCGCGCGCTCGCCAAGGGCGTCACCACCGTCACGTTCGACCGTGGCGGCCGCATCTACCATGGCCGCGTCAAGGCCCTCGCCGATGGTGCCCGCGCTGCGGGCCTGAAGTTCTAGGAGGTATGACAGATGGCTCGTAACCCGAAGCAGCGTGACGCCTCCGATCTCCAGGAGCGCGTCGTCTTCATCCACCGTGTGTCCAAGGTCGTCAAGGGCGGCCGCCGCTTCTCCCTCGTCGCCCTCGTGGCCGTGGGCGACGGCAAGGGCAACGTCGGCCTCGGCATGGGCAAGTCCGCCGAGGTGCCCCTGGCCATCCAGAAGGCCGTCGACGACGCCAAGAAGAACATGTTCCACGTGCCCGTCACCGACGAGGGCTCCATCCCCCACAAGGTCATGGGCCACTTCGGCGCCGGCCGCGTGCTGATCCAGCCCGCCATCGAGGGTACCGGTGTCATCTCCGGTGGCTCCGTGCGCCCGCTGTTCGAGCTCGCCGGCATCAAGAACGTCATGTCGAAGTCGCTCGGCACCACCATCGCCATGAACGTCATCAAGGCGGCGGCCGACGGCCTCAAGCAGCTTGAGAGCCCNGAGCAGACCGCTGAGCGCCGCGGCATCACCGTGGCCCAGATGTTCGGCACGAAGGAGAACTAACGATGGCCAACANCCTCAAGATCAAGCTCGTCAGGAGCGCGGTCACCCAGGTCAAGGGCGACCAGACGCGTACCGCCCGCGCCCTCGGCCTCCGTCGTATCGGCGACGTCGTCGAGCAGCCCGACAACCCCAGCATCAGGGGCATGGTCTTCAAGATCAAGCACCTGGTCNNNGTGGAAGAGNACCNGGAGTACCCCCANGCAGCTCNATGATCTCCGTNCCGCAGACGGTGCCAAGAAGANGNGCAAGCGCATCGGTCGCGGCAACTCCTCCGGTCACGGCACCACCGCCGGCCGCGGCACCAAGGGTCAGCTCTCCCGCTCCGGCGGCGGCAAGGGCGCCGGCTTCGAGGGCGGCCAGAACCCGCTCGCCATGCGCCTGCCCAAGCTCCCCGGCTTCAAGAACCCCAACCGCGTGGAGTACGCCCCCGTCAACCTTGACCGCCTCGAGGCCAAGTTCGAGGCCGGCGACGTGGTGGACGGCGCCTCCCTCGAGGCCAAGGGCATCATCAANAAGGCCTCCACGCCCGTGACGGTCCTCGGCGACGGCGAGCTCACCAAGGCCCTCACCGTCNAGGTNGACAANNTNTCCGCCNCTGCCNAGAAGAAGATCGAGGCAGCCGGAGGAAAGGTCGAGTAATCGTGCTAAAAGGTATTGCCAACGCGTTCCGTGTGAAGGAACTCCGTGACAAGATCTTGCTGACGATCGGCATCCTCGTGCTGTACCGCATCGGCGCCTACGTGCCGGTGCCGGGCATCCCCTTCGAGGGCATGCTCAACCAATTCCAGACCGCACTCGGCGATCAGAGCGCGCTCGCCCTCNTGAACNTGTTCAGTGGCGGCGCGCTCGCCCGCGTGTCGGTCNTCAGCCTCGGCATCATGCCCTACATCACGGCCCAGATCNTCATGCAGATGCTCCAGGCCGTGATTCCCTCCCTCGGCGAGCTCGCCAAGGAGGGCGATGCCGGTCAGCGCAAGATCACTCAGTACACCCGCTACATCACCGTGGGGCTCGCGCTGCTCAACGCGGTGGGCTACCTCTTCCTGTTCAAGAGCGACGCCTACGGCATCAACTTCACGGGCATCNCCGCCCCCGAGTGGCTCATGGACGTCATGGTGGTCGTCACCATGCTGGCCGGCGCCATGATCATCATGTGGCTCGGCGAGGTCATCACCCAGCGCGGTGTGGGCAACGGCATGTCGCTCATCATCTTCGCCAACATCATGGCCGGCCTTCCCGCGGCCATCTTCAGCTCGGTCTCCCAGGGCGACAACGGCGCCCTCATGACCGTGCTCGTGGTGCTGGTGATCCTGGCCGTCATCCCGTTCATCATCTACATCGAGCGCGGCCAGCGCCGCATCCCGGTGTCCTATGCCAAGCGCGTCCAGGGTCGTCGCGTGATGGGTGGGCAGTCCACCTACCTCCCGGTCAAGGTGAACACCGCCGGCGTCATTCCCATCATCTTCGCCTCGGCCATCCTGTACTTCCCGGCCCAGATCGCCGTGTTCTTCCCCACGGTGGGCTGGATGCAGGTCTTTGCCAACGCGGTCTCGGCCGGTTGGCTCAACTGGATCCTGTCGGTGCTGCTCATCGTCGCCTTCGCGTACTTCTACACCTCCATGGTGTTCAACCCGGAGGAGACGGCCGNCCAGCTCCGCAAGCAGGGCNGNTACATCCCCGGNGNGCGCCCCGGCGCCGCCACGGCTGCCTACATCAAGGGCGTCCTCGACCACATCACCCTGCCGGGCGCGCTCTTCCTGGCCGTGATCGCGGTCGCCCCATCGATCCTGTTCACGTTCACGTCGAACACCCTCATCCAGGCCTTCGGCGGCACCTCCATCCTCATCATGGTGGGCGTCGCCCTCGACACCCTCACCCAGGNGGAGAGCCAGCTGAAGACCCACGACTACGAGGGCCTGTTCATCCGCTAGATGCCACATCCCGGCGCCGGAGCGCCCCAACGTAAGGAGACACCATGAACATCGTTCTTCTCGGGGCGCCCGGCGCCGGCAAGGGCACCCAGGCCCAGAAGCTCGTGGAGGAGTTCGGCTTCGACCACATCTCCACAGGCGACCTGCTCCGCGCCGCCGTCAAGGCCGGCACGGAGCTCGGCAAGGAGGCCAAGGGCTACATGGACGCCGGCAAGCTCGTGCCGGACTCCGTGGTCATCGGCCTCGTCAAGGAGCGCCTGGGCATGCCCGAGGCCGCCGCGGGCTTCATCCTCGACGGCTTTCCACGCAACACTTCCCAGGCCGAGTCCCTCGACGCGGAGCTCGCCGGGATGGGCGTCAGCCTCGACGCCGCACTCCTCGTCTCCGTGGAGCCCGAGGTCATCNTGGAGCGCCTNAGCTCGAGGCGTACCTGCCGCACCTGCGGTTACACCGGCACCGCCGCGGACGAGACCTNCCCGCGCGACGGCGGCGAGATGTACCAGCGCGACGACGACGAGCCCGAGACCATCAAGCAGCGCCTCGACGTCTACGAGGAGTCAACGGCACCGCTCGTGGGCTACTACCGCGACAAGGGCCTGCTGCGCGAGGTGGACGGCGACCGCTCCCAGGACGAGGTCTACGCTGACGTCAAGACCCTCCTGGGCCTGTAAAGGACGCTGATCCCCCATGATCAAGATCAAGCGCCCCGAAGAGATCGAGCAGANGAAGAACGCNGGCGCCCTCTCCAAGNCGGCGCTCCGCCGCGTGGGCGCGCGCATCGTGCCCGGCGTCTCCACGCTCGAGCTCGACCGCGTGGCCGAGGGCATCATCCGCATGCACGGCGGCGTGCCCGCGTTCAAGGGCTACGGCGGCTNCCCGGCCTCCATCTGCTGCTCCATCAACGACGAGATCGTCCACGGCATCCCGTCCGCGGACGTGATCCTCGAGGACGGCGACATCGTGTCCATCGACACCGGCGCCGTCCTCAACGGCTGGGTGGGGGACAACGCCTGGACGTTCTACTGCGGCACGCCCACCCCCTCCCACAAGGAGCTNTGCGAGGTCACCCGCGACTGCCTCAAGCTTGCCATCAAGCAGGCCGTCCCGGGCAACCGCCTCGGCGACATCGGACACGCCGTGCAGGAGCACGCCGAGCGCCACGGCTTCGGGGTCATCCGCGACTACGTGGGCCACGGCGTGGGCCATGAGATGCACGAGGAGCCGAGCGTCCCCAACTACGGGCACCACGGCCGGGGTGTCAAGCTCCAGGCCGGCATGGTCATCGCCATCGAGCCCATGATCGTGGAGCGCGACTACGCCTCCCGCGTCATGGCCAACCGGTGGACCGTCGTCACCGCCGACGGCGGCTGCGCGGCCCACTACGAGAACACCGTCGCCATCACCGAGGACGGCCCGGTCATCCTCACCGAGGACGACCAGGGTCCCTGGTTCCCGATGGAGGGCGGCCAGAACTGACGCCAAGCGTGGTCATCCTGTGTGCAGGACCGCCGTCACGGGGTCCTGCACCGTCGTGCTCGTGGACGGGTGGGNGACCATCGGATACACTGGAAAATCGCCGTAACGTGTGGAGAAAGGTTGCCGCGTGAGTAAACAGGACGCGATCGAGCTCGAGGGCAAGGTCATCGAGCCGCTGCCCAATGCCATGTTCAACGTCGAGCTTGAGAACGGTCACACCNTCCTGTGCACGATCNCCGGCAAGATCCGGATGAACTACATCCGCATCCTCCCGGGCGACCGTGTGGTCGTAGAGATCTCCCCCTACGACCTCACCCNCGGGCGCATCACCTACCGCTACAAATAGGAGGGCGACGCCCTCGCATTCCAACCGTAGAAACTTACGCCAGCGGCTGGGCGAAGATATAGCAAGCGCAACTTGAAAGGATGACAGATGAAGGTACGTCCTTCCGTCAAGAAGATGTGCGACAAGTGCANGATCATCAGGCGCCACGGCAAGGTCCTCGTCATCTGCGAGAACCCCCGTCACAAGCAGCGCCAGGGTTAAAGAATCGAGAGGAGCTTCAAGTTGGCCCGTATCAACGGCGTCGACCTCCCGCGCGAGAAGCGCGTGGAGATCGGTCTTACCTATATCTACGGCATCGGCCGCACCACCGCTGAGAAGATCTGCGCCGCCACCGGNGTGAATCCCGACACCCGCGTCCGCGACCTCACCGAGGACGAGGTCTCCAAGATGCGCGACTACATCGACCAGAACCTCACGGTCGAGGGCGACCTCCGTCGCGAGACCCGCACCAACATCGCCCGCCTGATGGAGATCGGCTGCTACCGCGGCCTCCGTCACCGCAAGGGCCTGCCCGTCCGCGGCCAGCGCACCCACACCAACGCTCGCACCCGCAAGGGCAAGAAGCGTCAGATCGGTGCCAAGAAGAGGGGCTAAGGGAGAGACATGGCTCAGAAGAAGAACGTGAAGCAGACGCGTATCCGTCGTGCCGAGCGCAAGAACATCGCTGTGGGCCAGGCCCACATCAAGAGCACCTTCAACAACACGATCATCAGCATCACCGACCCCCAGGGCAACGTGATCGCCTGGCAGTCCGCCGGCACCGTGGGCTTCAAGGGCTCCCGCAAGTCGACCCCCTTCGCCGCCCAGATGGCCGCCGAGGCCTGCGCCAAGACGGCCATGGAGCACGGCATGCACAAGGTCGCCGTGTTCACCAAGGGCCCCGNCTCCGGCCGCGAGACCGCCATCCGCTCCCTCCAGGCCGCCGGCCTCGAGGTCTCGAGCATCCAGGACAAGACCCCCATCCCGCACAACGGTTGCCGTCCGTGCAAGCGTCGTCGCATGTAATCAGGATCAGGAAGGAATACAAGCATGGCAGTTGATAGGACTCCTGTCCTGAAGCGGTGCAGGGCTCTCGACATCGACCCCATTGTCATGGGCATCAACAAGAAGTCCAACCGTCAGCCCAAGCGTCAGCGTCGCCAGGAGAGCGAGTACGGCCGTCAGCTCCGCGAGAAGCAGAAGGCCAAGTTCATCTACGGCGNCCTCGAGAAGCANTTCCACNGCTACTANGAGCAGGCCCTCAAGGTCGAGGGCATCACGGGCGACAACCTGATGTCGATCCTGGAGACCCGCCTCGACAACGTCGTCTTCCGCCTCGGCTTCGCCCGCACCCGCAAGGAGGCCCGCCAGACCGTTCGCCACGGCCACATCCAGGTGAACGGCCACCGTGTGGACATCCCCTCCTACCGCGTGAAGGGCGGNGACGTCGTGNCCGTCGCCCCCAAGTACTCCGNCCTCCTTCCCATCAAGGAGGCCATCATCGCCTCCGAGCACATGGCTGTCCCGTCGTGGNTCGAGGTCGACATCGNGAAGCTCTCGGNCAAGGTGCTCCAGGTGCCCTCCCGCGACCAGATCGACCTCGACATCAACGCCCAGCTCATCGTCGAGCTCTACTCCAAGTAGCCCGTCACCCCGGTTGGAGGTATACATGTCCGAGTTCATCCGACCGCAGGTGTCGGTGGAAGAGGTCAAGGGCGACGTCGCCCGCGTGACCGTGGAGCCGCTCGAGCGCGGCTTCGGCGACACGCTGGGCAACTCCATTCGCCGCGTGCTCCTCTCCTCCTTGGAGGGGGCGGCCGTCCAGGCCATCCGCATCGACGGCGTGCAGCACGAGTTCACCACCGTCGAGGGCGTCTACGAGGACGTCACCGACATCGTGCTCAACGTGAAGCGCCTCGTCTTCCAGCGCACCGGCTCCGTCGACACCGCCGAGTGCGAGGTCAACATCGACGGTCCCGCCACCGTCTCCGGCGCCGACTTCTCCGTCCCCGCCGGCTTCGAGCTGGTCAACCCCGAGCTGGTCATCTGCCACCTCGCCGAGGGCGCGCACCTCAAGATGACCATGTACGTGGGGTGCGGCCGCGGGTACGTGTCCGGCGAGAGCAACGAGGGCGACAACGACGCCATCGGCGTCATCCACGTCGACTCCCTCTACTCGCCGGTGCGCCGCTGCGCCAAGACCGTCGAGCCCTGCCGCGTGGGCCAGCACACCGACTTCGACCGCCTCGTCCTCGAGATCGAGACCAACGGCGCCATGACCCCCCGCGAGGCCGTGGTCGACGCCGCCAACATCATCAACCAGCACATGAGCGCCTTCATGTCGCTGGACGAGGAGGGCGAGGACGAGGAGGAGGTCTCCATCTTCGCCACCGGCGAGGAGGACGACAACAGCGAGCTTGACAAGGCCATCGAGGGGCTCGACCTTTCGGTCCGCTCCTACAACTGCCTCAAGCGCGCCGGCATCCACTCNGTGCGCCAGCTCGTGGACTTCTCCGAGAACGACCTGCTCAACATTCGCAACTTCGGCGTGAAGTCCATCGAGGAGGTCAAGGACAAGCTCGAGTCCATGGGCCTCGGCCTCAAGGCCTGACGTCGACGACACTGAACTTTTAGGAGTAACGCAACATGAGGCACCAGAAGAAGCGCGGTATGAAGCTCGGCACCGATGCCAGCCATACCAAGGCCATGAAGAAGAGCCTGGTCGCGGCGCTGCTTGCCAACGACCGCATCAAGACCACGCTCCCCCGCGCGAAGGCCATCCGCGGCAACGTGGACCGCGTCATCACGTGGGCCAAGAAGGGCGACCTGCACTCCCGCCGCCTTGCCATCGCCGCCGTGGGCGACAAGGAGATCGTGCGCGAGGTCTTTGAGAAGGCAGAGCAGGGCATGTGGGCCGACCGTAACGGCGGCTACACCCGCATCATGAAGCTCGGCCCCCGCAAGGGCGACAACGCCGAGATCGCCATCATCGAGCTCGTCAACGAGCCGGTGAAGAAGGCCGCCGCTCCCACCAAGGTGGAGCCGGTCGNCGAGAAGGCCGAGGACGCCGAGTAGGCGCCCCTGCGGCAGCGACAGACCAACGGGGCCTCGAAGGTTACTTCGGGGCCCCGTTCTTTTGACCGCCCGACGGAGAGGGGGGGGAACATGCTCGAGACGCGGGCCGTCTGGCTCGCCTACGGCGAGGACGGGGCCTGGGCGGTGGAGGACGCCACCCTGGCCGTGCGGCCGGGCGAGGACCTCTGCCTCGTGGGGCGCAACGGCTCTGGCAAGAGCACGCTCCTCTCGGCGCTGAACGGCGGCCTCGCCCCGAGGCGCGGCGGGGTGGTGGTGGACGGTGCGACCGTCGGGGCAGGCCGGTCGTCGCGCCTCGGGGCCGCCCGGGCCGTGGGCCTCGTCTCCCAGGACCCGGAGTCGCGCATCCTCGGCTCCACGGTGGGGGAGGACGTGGCCTTCGGCCCCCGGAACCTCGGGCTCGCCCCGGAGGAGGTCGCGCGCCGCGTCGCGTGGGCCCTCGGCTCCGTCGGGCTCGCGGACCGCGCGGCACAGCCGTGCTCGGAGCTCTCCGGCGGCCAGGCCCAGCGGCTCGCCCTCGCGTCGGCCCTCGCCATGGAGCCCCCGTACCTTGCCCTCGACGAGGTGGGCGGCGAGCTCGACGAGGGCGCGCGGGCCGGTGTGCGGGCGCTCCTCGGAAAGGGGCCCCTGGCCTCCTGCGGCCGCGTGCGGGCCACCCATGACGTGCTCGACGTGGCGTCTGCGACGTCCGTGGCCGTCATGGCCGGCGGCCGTGTCACCTGGCAGGGGAGCCCCTGGGACTTCTTCTGCGACCTCGACCTCGTGGCCGAGGCCGGCATGGGGGAGTCCGTCCCCGCGGCGTGGGCGCGCGACCTCGTGCTCTCCGGCCTGCCGCTCTCGCTTCTCGCAGACCCCGGCGCCCTCGCGCGCGCCCTCGGCCCGGCAGCGGCGGGCGGCATCGGCCGGCGCCCGGCCGCGGCGCTCGACACGGCGTCCGGCGCCGCGGGCGGGCTCGTGCTCGACGGCGTGTCCGTGACGGCCCCCTCGGGCCCCGTGCTCGCCGGCCTCTCCCTCGCCGTGCCCCGGGGCGCCGTGACGCTCGTGGCCGGCGTCTCCGGCAGCGGCAAAACCACGGCCGCCCGCGTGGCGGCGGGCCTCCTCGGGCCCGACTCCGGCTCGGCCACCCTCGACGGCGCCCTCGTGCGGGCCGGCGCCGTGGGCATCGCCTTCCAGCGCCCCGAGGACCAGACCCTCGCCGACTCCGTGCTCACGGACGCCATGATGGGGCCGTCCCTGCCCCCGTGCGACCCGGCCGGTGCCCGCGGGAGGGCCGCCGCGGCCCTGGCCGCCGTGGGGCTCGACGAGTCCCTCTGGGACCGCCCCACCTGGTGCCTCTCGGGCGGCCAGCGGCGGCGCGCGGCCCTGGCCGCCGTGGTCGCCCGTCCGTCCGGCGCCTACATCCTCGACGAGCCCACGGTGGGCCTCGACGGCCCGGGCCGCGCCGCCGTGCACGCCGTGGCGCGGTCGCTTGCCGACGGCGGCGCGGCCGTGTGCGTGGTCAGCCACGACGTGGGGGAGTGGCTCCCCGTGGCCGACCGCCTCGCCCTCGTGGCCGGGGGCCGCACGGTGTGGGAGGGCCCGGCCGCCCAGGGGCCGTCCTCGGGCGCCTTCGAGGCGGCCGGCGTGAGGCTCCCCCTGGAGCTCGCGGTGGCGAGGGAGGCGGGGCTCCTGTGATCCGCACCGTCCCCGGGGCCTACCTCGGTCTGGACGGGCCGCTCCAGCGGCTCTCCGCCGGCCCTAAGATCCTCTGGCTTCTCGCCGTCACCGTGGCCGCCTTCGCCGCCCCGTCGCCCGCCGTTGTCCTCGCCCTGGTGGCCGGGGCCACGGTGTGCGCCCGCGTCGCCGGGGTCGCCTGGCGCCGGGTCGGGGAGGCCGTGGCCCCGACGGCCGTCGTCCTCGTCCTGGCCCTGGCCGCCAACGCCCTCGTGGCCGACGGCACCGGCGACGTCGTGCTGCTCGGCACCGTGGGGGTGAGCCTCCCGGGCCTCGTGCGGGGCGTCACCGCCGTGCTGCGCATCGTGGCCCTCGTGGCCTGGGCCCTCGTCTACACGGCCACGACGCCCTCGCAGGCCACCGTGGACGCCCTCTCCCGGGCGCTCTCGCCCCTCGGGCGCCTGGGCGCCCCCGTGGACTCCTGGGCCATGGTGGCCTCGCTCGTGCTCCGGTTCGTGCCGCTCTGCGGCGAGGAGCTCGTGCGCGTGCGCGACGCCCAGCGGGCCCGCGGCGTCATGCTCGACGGCGGCGGCCCCGTGGCCCGGCTCGCCCGCTGGCGCCTCGTGCTGGCGCCGCTCGTGGTGGCACTGTTCCGCCGCGCCGACGAGAGCGCCCGCGCCATGGCCGACCGCTGCTGGGGATAC
>NZ_CAJMXC010000014.1:26475-33339 GCF_905219715.1 Olsenella sp. CU969 | reverse complement strand
TCGAACGCCAGGGTGGTGGGGCCGCCGAGACCCTCCTCGGCGTCGGAGAGCGGCGGCGCGCCCTTCTCGATGAGCTTGAGGGAGGCGGCCGGCGTGGTCGCCTCGAAGGGCCGCAGGCCGGTGAGGGCCTCGTAGCAGACGGCGGCCAGGGCGAAGACGTCGGTGCGCTCGTCGACGAGGTCGCCGGTGAGCTGCTCGGGAGGCATGTAGCCCACGGTGCCGCCCCGGGCCCCGCCCCAGCCTGCGGCGCTGGCGATGGAGGCCATGCCAAAGTCCGCGAGCTTCACCGAGCCGTCCCGGGCCACCATGACGTTGGCCGGCTTGATGTCCAGGTGCAGGACGCCGTTGTCGTGGGCGTAGGCCAGGGCGGCCGCCACGGACCTCAGCACGTGGGCCACCTCGCACCAGATGAGAACGCCCCCCTCCACCCGGGCCATGAGCTCGGCGAGGGTCACGCCGTCCACGTACNCCATGACAATGTAGGCGTAGCGGTCGTCCACGGCGAAGTCGTGGACCGTGACGATGTTGGGATGGGTGNGGAAGCTGGAGGCGCGGGCCTCGGCCAGGGCCTCGTCGACCACCGAGGCGGCGTCGCCCTCGGCGTCCAGGNGCAGGCACTTCACGGCCACGCGCCGCTGCAGGCGCACGTCCCAGCACACCAGGACCGACCCGAAGCCGCCGGTGTCGCGCAGCTCTATGGTGCGGTAACGGCCCAGGCGCAGGGCCGGCGATGTCTGTGTCTNCATGGGCGAGTCCTTGGGTGCGGTTGGGGTGTGGTGGGGCCGCCTGACCGCACCAGTGTAGCGCGGGCGCCCCGGTCGGTGGTGGCCCGCCCATGCCGGTGCCGCCTTTGGCATGGTCCCGTCCGTCACCAGAACCGGTGGGGGCCCAGCATGACCGCCCGGAGGCACCGGCGCTGCCAGGTGAAGCGGTCGTCGGGGTGCCACGACAGCCCCAGCCGCTCGGCCAGCCGGGCGCAGGCCATGGAGAAGAGCCGCTCGTCGTGGACGACGGCCGAGGTCCACGGGCCCACGTCTATGCCGAGCAGGTCCGAGGCCAACTGCCGCTGTCGGTCCTTGATAGCCTGCTCGCGGTTGTCGTGGAACTCGGTGCTGTCGTACTCCACGCCAGCGCCGGCGTCGGGCCAGTAGAGGTCCACGAGCATCGACCGTTGGCCCCCAACGGCCTGTCTGAGCTCGCTCGGGAGCTCTATCTTGGCGTTGAGCTCGGGTTTTGGCAGCCCCATGCCCCCGTGGGCGGGCTTCAGGGCGAGCATGACCGTCAGGGCCGTCTCCATGGGGGAGCGCGAGCGGTCGGCGATGGCGCCCAGGGCCTCCTCGAGCACGGCCCTGCCCTTTGCCGCAGGGGCCTTCCGGCAGAGTTCCTCCACGGCGCCTGCGGTTATCAGGGGGTCGCGGGGGAGGCACCGGCCGATCGCCGGGTCGCACAGGTAGCTCGCCGCCATCGTGCACCCGAGCGCCGCCGTGCCGGCCACCCCGAGCATCGCGGCCCTGAGCAGCAGGTAGAGGCCGGGTGCCNGCACGTGGACCGGGTCGCCTCCCGCAAGGGGCCCCTCGACCCGGAGCAGAGGGGACATCGGCGTCTCGAAGGCCGGCGTGCGGTGGGGGACCGCGCCGTGCCGTCGGCAGCGGTCGTGCCCCGGGGCCACCATGAGGTGCACCGGCAGCCGCTGCGTGTCGGGGAGGCCGGCGAGGCTGCGGGCGAACGGGCCCATCTCGCTGTACCACGGCAGGTCGCGAACGGCGTCGGCCTGCCGTGCCGTGCACGTGGCCTCCCCCATGATGCGGTCCGCCTCTTCCTTCGGGATCGGTGTGAGCGGGGCTCGTGAGGCGTATGCGATCCAAGCACCCAGGTCGGTCAATACGGTACTCATGGGAATCAGTATGCACTAAATATGCCGGTTTATATTGGACTTCTCAAAAATAGTTTGACAAAAACCCGACAATCGCCCGACCGTTCCCCGACGGGGCCTGTCAGGCGGCGAGGTGGGGGCGCCTGGGGACGGGGCGGCAGGAGGCGCGGCGGCACAAAAAAAGAGCCCCGGGGGGCTCTGGAAGTGCGATGGTGCGGGCGAAAGGACTTGAACCTTCATGAGGGAACCCTCATACGGACCTGAACCGTACGCGTCTGCCAATTCCGCCACGCCCGCGTAAGTCGGAATTATACACGTCCGTCGCCCGGAGGCAACGGTTTTTTAGGCAACGGCCGCCCGGACCCCAGGGGTGCGGGGTCGTGCCGCCATGCCAAAGCGGCTTTTGGCATGGACCTGCCGTCGTCGGGGCGTCCCAAGCCCCCTCACGAGGCCCCTTTGCCCATGCCAATAGCAGCCTCTGGCATGGGTCCGCCGCCCGNTGACCCCCTGCGGCCCATGCCGGACGAGCCTTTGGCATGGAATCGCCGCGTCGGAGTGCCGCTTTTGCCGAGAGACCCATGCCGGAGACGCCTCTGGCATGGGTTGAGACGCGACAAGGGCCCGCACCGCGGCATCCCACGGCACGGGCCCCATGAAGGTCGCTGTGCGGCGGCCGCGGCCTACTCGTCGTCCTCGTCGTCGCCGCCAAAGATGCCCGAGAAGNTGCCGTCGTNCTCGNCGTCCCCCTTGGGGTGGTCGAAGTACATCCTCTTGGTGCGTCGCTCGAGGATGAAGGCGATGAGCAGGCACANGGCGATGCCGCCGATGAAGATGGCGGCCACGCCTGCGCGGGTGTCGAAGAGCCAGGTCACGAAATCCATGGGGGAACCTCTCATGCAAAAGGGCCTGCGCGCCCGTCCGGTGGGGCCGGGCGCGTAGGCGCAAGTATATACTGGTGCGTCAGGCCGCGCAGGTGCCGCCTGCCCAGCCGCAGGTACGGCGCCCGACGGCGCATCAAACGAGCCCTAGCGAAAGTGGGTCACCATGCTCGACATCAAGTTTGTTCGCGAGAACCCCGACGCCGTGGACGCCNCCATGGCCTCCCGCAACGGCTCTTGGGACCGCGACCGCTTCTTCGAGCTCGAGGCCGAGCGCCGCTCCGTGANCGCCGAGGTGGAGGGCCTGCAGGCGCGGCGCAACAGCGCCTCCAAGGAGATCGGCCGCCTCATGCGCGAGGGCAGGCGCGACGAGGCCGAGGCCGCCAAGGCCGCCGTGGCCGCCGACAAGGAGCGCATCGCCGAACTCGACGCCCGCCGCGGCGAGGTCGAGGAGGCCCTCACCGACCTCATGAGCCACATCCCCAACNTCCCCGACGAGTCGGTGCCCTACGGCAAGGACNACAGCGAGAACGTCGAGGTCAGGCGCTGGGGCACCCCGCGCGAGTTCGACTTCGAGGCCAAGGCCCACTGGGATCTGGGGCCCGAGCTGGGCATCATCGACTTCGAGCGCGGCGTCAAGATCGCCGGCAGCCGCTTCTACCTGCTGGGCGGCATGGGCGCCCGCCTGGAGCGTGCACTCATCAACTTCTTCATCGACATGCACATCAAGGCGGGCTTCAAGGAGTGGTGGCCCCCGGTGATCACCAACGCCGNCACCCTCTACGGCACCGGCCAGCTGCCCAAGTTCGAGGACGATCTCTACCACGTGGAGCCCAACCTGTACCTCATCCCCACCGCCGAGGTCATGCTCACCANTATCCANCGCGACGAGATCNTCGACGGCTCCAAGCTGCCGCTCAAGTACACCGCCTTCACCCCGTGCTTCCGCGAGGAGTCGGGCAGTGCCGGCCGCGACACCCGCGGCATCATCCGCGTGCACGAGTTCGACAAGGTGGAGATGGTCAAGTTCGCCCTCCCCGAGGACTCCATGAACCAGCTCGAGGCCATGACCCANGAGGCCGAGCTGTGCCTCCAGGCCCTCGGCCTGCCCTACCACGTGGTCACGCTCTGCTCGGGCGACCTGGGCTTCTCGGCCGCCAAAACCTACGACCTCGAGGTCTGGCTGCCCAGCTACGGCGACTACAAGGAGATCTCCAGCTGCTCCAACTGCTGGGACTTCCAGGCCCGCCGCGCCAACATCCGCTACAAGGACCCCAGCGAGNTCAAGGGCACCCGCTACGTGCACACGCTCAACGGCAGCGGTCTGGCCGTGGGCCGCGCCATGGCCGCCATCATCGAGAACTACCAGAACGAGGACGGCACGGTCNCGGTCCCCGAGGCCCTCGTGCCCTACATGGGCGGGGTCACCGTCATCGAGCCCGAGGAGGGTGTGAACGCGTAACAGGGTCTTTCACCTGTGTCTTTGCGCCCCCGCAACCCAAAGTTGCGGGGGCGTTCCCGTTTCTCAACCCAAAGGTGGTGGCCTGCAACCGGCCGTCGCGGCACGGTGGTCCCATCCGTCCGGCCACGTACAGGAAGGCACCGACCATGAACGTCTCCATCGCCCAGCGCCTGGCCACCCTGCGGCGCGAGCACGGCCTCACCCAGGAACAGCTCGCCGAGAGGATCGGGGTCTCGCGGCAGGCGGTCTCAAAGTGGGAGCGCACGGAGTCGAGCCCAGACACGGACAACNTCATCGCGCTCGCNCGGCTCTACGGGGTGACCCTGGACGAGCTGGTGTATGGGCCGGCCGGAGGAGAGCGTCCGGAGGGGCCGGNGGCCGAAGAACCGGTCGAGGCCGCGGCGGGAGCCGGCGACGCCGTCGAGTGCTCGTGGGACGACGGTGTGCGGGTGACGTCGGCCGACGCATCGGTCTCCGTGGGCTGGGGTGGCGTGGACGTGCACGACCGCCGCACCGGCGACCACGTGGAGGTGGGTCCCGGCGGCATCCATGTGAATGCGTCCGACGGCGAGCATACCGTGCGCACCGAGGAGGACGGCTCGGTGTGGATNGACGACGAGCNCNANGACAGCNGGGCGGACGCCCACCGGGCCGAGGGGCACGGGTCCAAGCCGCGGGCGTTCGTCTCGCGCATCCCCTATGCGCCGCTGGCCATTATCGCGTTCCTCTGGCTCGGGCTCTTCGAGCAGCGCTGGGATGTGGGCGGCTGCCTGCTTGCCGTCATCCCCGCCTGGGAGAGCCTGTGCTCCGTGGCGAACGCCGTGGTGCGCGGCAAGCGCGGGCGCAAGCTGCGCGGGGCCGTGGCCGGCCTGTGCTTCTGGCTGGGGCTCTCGGGCTTTCTCGTGGTGGGGCTTCTCGAAGGGGCGTGGCATCCGGCGTGGGGCCTCATTCTCATGGGGCTGGCGGTGTCGCTGCTGGTGGACGCCCTGTGGCCGCGCCCTGCCGACGATACCGGGGAGGAGGCGCCGGCCGAGTGGCAGGCCCCCTGTCCCATCACCCGGACACTTTTGTCCCAAATCGCCGGCCGGGGCCCCTAGCCCTCCTGCCCGTTTCCGCTCCCGCGGAAGAGGCGGCTCAGGTAGTCCGCGGCACCGCGGCGCACGGAGTCGAGCAGGCTCGGGTGCGCGGCCGACCAGTCCACCGGGTGCTTGAGCAGCCACTCCCGGGCAAAGTCCACCACGCCCTCGCCGTGGCCGGGGTTGAAGGTGTCCTCGCCGGGCACGGGCACGTTGACCGAGACGTCGGCCGCCTGGGCGTAGAGGATCTCGAGCTGCTGGGCGCCGTAGTCCATGCACTTGCCCATGACGTTGAGGATGGAGAGGTCATTCACGGCCTTGTAGGTCTTGAGCATATGCACGCCCACCACGGCGTCCACCGCCGAGCGGTCGAACAGCGGCGTGGGCAGGTTCATGCGGCAGCCGCCGTCCACCAGGGTGCGGCCTAGGAAATGGACGGGCTGCACCACCAGCGGGTATGCGCCCGACGCGGCGATGCAGGTGGCGAGGTCGTGGTCGCCCGGGACGGTGGTCCAGGCGCCCGGCCCCTCGAAGAAGCCGTTCGTGCCGGTGAACACCACGAGGTCACCGGTGATGATGTCCACCGAGGTGATGGCCAGGGGCATCTTGAGGTCAGAGAAGGTGGCCACGCCCGCCTCCTCGAGCAGGGGACGGACCTGCTCCACCAGCACGCCGTTGTCCACGAAGCCCTGGCGGGTGACGGCCGAGATCACGTGGCGGCGCATGTTCTTGACGATGCCTGCTTCCTCCACGCTGACGTCCATCTTGAGCAGGAGGTCCTCGATCTGGGTGGAGGAGAGCCCCGCCGCGGTGAGCGTGGCCACGAGCGAGCCCATGGATGTGCCCGCCACCGCACCCACGGGGATGCCGTTGGCCTCCATGTCGGCGAGTACCGCCACCTGGGCATAGGACCGCCATCCGCCGCCGGCCAGGGCGAGACCCACACCATCAACCTTGTTAGCCGCCATAGGACCTCCCTCTTTTTTGTGAACGAGACCTTTCTACCGCCGCTTGCCGCCTCTAAACAGAACATATGTTCGTATTTGGGGTATACTCCTGTCAACACGGAGAGGAGAGCCCATGAGCCGTTGCCCCGCAGTCCTTGCCCGCCCCCCGGCGCCCATGGTGACCCTGTCACTCGGCCTCCAAGGGCCCGACGGCCCGGCCGTGGCCGTAGCCGACCTCGGCCGGGCCGTCGCGGTGCTGGAGCGGGTGGAGTCCGGGGCGCAANGCCNGTGGCGGCGTGTGGTCACGGTGTCCAAGGGGGGGCCGCTTCGGGCCGCCCTGCGATGTCCAGAGGGGTGCGAGGCCCAGACACTGGTACAGGATCTCTCGGCGCCCGGCGCCACGTTCGACGACCTGCTGGGGCTCCTCATGGCGGCCCGGGTGCCGTGCTCGGTGCGAGGTGACCCGTTCTGGTTGTGAGGCGCCCGGCGGCATGGCCCGGATCAGGGGCGCTTTCGACCGGCAAGAAAAAAGGCCCCGGAGGGCCTGGAAAATCGAGTGGTGCGGCGTACAGGATTCGAACCTGTGACGTTCTGATTCGTAGTCAGACCCTCTATCCAGCTGAGGTAA
>NZ_CAJMXC010000014.1:0-26469 GCF_905219715.1 Olsenella sp. CU969 | reverse complement strand
TGGTGCGGCGTACAGGATTCGAACCTGTGACGTTCTGATTCGTAGTCAGACCCTCTATCCAGCTGAGGTAACGCCGCGTGCGAGAAATAGTATGTAACGGCGGTCCAAGGGTGTCACNGACGAATTTTATTCAGCTTGGATACGGCTTCGTGCATGGGGACGGCGGCCTGCCAGGGCGCCGGAAAACAAGAGCAGCCCGCAGGCCACGGGGGTCTGCGGGCTGGGGCAGTCACTGGCGGAGAGCTGGGGATTCGAACCCCAGATAGGATTGAGTCCTATACTCGCTTAGCAGGCGAGCACCTTCGGCCTCTCGGTCAGCTCTCCGGGNGCGCACCCCATCATAACCCATCGCCGCGTCCCACCACCCGGACACTTTTGTCCCAATGGTCGGGCACTTTTGTCCCACAGGTTCACCGCTCCCTAACCCAAGGGGGCCCGGGACACGACTCCCCTCGACACGCCGGTAAGGNGCTCGATCGACCGGACGATCATCCCTCCCTTCCGGAGGGTCGCCAGCGCGAAGTCCCGCTCGCCCCTCGCCATCGCCTTGACCTCCTTCGGGTCCGTTCCGCNCAACAGGCTNCNNGCCATCTCGAGAAGCGNCTCGNGTTGCACGTCCCTCTGGCGAACAGTCCCCGGAGCCGGCGGCGGCCCCTGGTCGGCGTGGGCCTCCTCAAAACCGTCCCACCCTCCAAAAAGGTCGAGCAGCCGCTCCACATCCACACGGCCGCACCCCTCCATCACCTCGTGGTAGCTGCTCCACGGGTAGGCGCTGGTGGGGGAGAGCCCCGCCCGCTCCGGATTGCGGTGGACGTAGGGGACGAGGGTCAGCAGGTACCCGTCGTCTTCCACTGGAAGCCGCAGGTACCGGCCTTGAAAAAGATGTCCCACACGGTCGTGCCGATGGTTGAACGCCCGGGCGTAGGTAGAGTTCACGCGGTGCATGAGCTTTGGGATGTCGTCCGCGTCCCCCTCGGCGACCAGATGGAAGTGGTTGTCCATGAGGCACCACGCGAGAAGCCCCACGTCGTTGGCCTCCAGGCCTTCGTCGAGGATTCTCAGGAGCTCGCGGCGGTCGTCGTCGTCCTCGAAGACGATTTGCCTGCCCGACCCGCGGGTCGTGATGTGGTAGATGTCCGAGCTGCTCTGTCGTCTGGCAAACGGCATGGGATTCCCTCCTTCAAGTTTGCCGGCCCATGCATGAGCGGGCGGTGTGGGAGGGGGTGGGGAGAGAATATCTCACATGGTTCGCCGTGGCTGTTAATAAGGGATACTTCGCGGAATGTTCAAAAGTACAAACCAATGGGAGGTTTTGTCGATAAGTGTAAAAGCGGCAAAGTGGGACAAAAGTGCCCGACCATTGGGACANAAGTGTCCGGGTGGTGGGACGGCGGTTCAGGTTGTGATGCCGTCGCAGGGGATGTCCCCGCGGCCTTGTAGCGGGTCCCAGGAGAAGCCCTGCAGCAGCTCCGTCGGCGTCGTCGGGGCGTCGTCGTCCGTCAGGCCGGCCGCGTGGGCCAGTCGCCCCACCACGGCCTCGGGCCGCATGCCGCTGGCCCGGATGGCGCCCAGGTCGAGGTCGCCATCGCGTTTNGAGAGGCGCCGGCCGTCGGCCGCCACCAGCAGCGGCACGTGGGCGTGCTCCACCTCGGGCAGCCCCAGCAGGCGCTGCAGGTAGCGCTGCCTCGCGGCGGACCCCAGCAGGTCGCGGCCGCGCACCACCTGCGTCACCCCCATGGCGGCGTCGTCCACCACCACGGCCAGCTGGTAGGCGGTCACGCCGTCGCTCCTCCGCACGAGGAAGTCCCCGCACTCCCGGGCCAGCACCTCCCGGTGCCTCCCCGCCACGAGGTCGTCCACCTCCACGGCGCCGGCCGGGTCGTCGGCGTCGGGCACCGCCAGCCGCACGGCCGGCGCCCGCACCGCGCTCCGGCGCGCCACCTCCTCGGCAGAGAGCCCGCGGCAGGTCCCCGCGTACACGTAGGTGCCGTCGCTCGCATGGGGCGCGCTCGCCGCGTGGAGCTCGGCCCGCGTGCAGAAGCACGGGTACGTGAGCCCCAGCCCCGCAAGCCGCGCTAGGGCCTCATTGTAAGCGTCGCCGCGCCGGCTCTGGAACACCGGGTCGCCGTCCCAGTCCAGGCCAAGCCACCGGAGGTCGTCCATGATGGCCTCCGCGCGCCCCGGCACCTGGCAGCGCGGGTCGAGGTCCTCCACCCGCATGACCACCGACCCCCCGCGGCTCCGGGCGCCCAGCCACGCCATGAGCGCCGAGAAGGCGTTGCCCNGGTGCATTNGCCCGGAGGGGGAGGGGGCGAAGCGGCCCATGACGGCCCCTCCGCCCCCGTGNCGCGCCGACCCATGGCCGGGCGCGGTCAGGTTGTGCGAACGGTCTCCTGCGGGAGTGTCCAACGGGCCTGCCTACATCGCCTTCGTGGGCGCCACGAACGTGCGGGCGGCGTACTTGGTGTCGAGGCTGAACAGGCCGTCGGGGGAGCCGCCGAACAGCTCGTAGTCCTTGATCATGTCCTCGGCGTTGATCTCCTCCTCCCCCTGCTCGGAGATGTACCAGTCCAGCAGCTTCATGGTGCGGTAATCCTTGGTGGCCACGGCGGCGGCATAGCAGTCGTTGATGCAGGAGGTGATGTAGTGCTCGTGCTCGAGGCCGGCCTTGAGCGGGGCGATGTCGCTGTCAAAGGCCATGGTGGGCTGCTCGATGCCCAGCATCTTCACGGGGTAGTTGTTGTCGAGCAGATAGCGGCGGAGAATCTTGGCGTGGGCCACCTCCTCCTCAACCTGGACCATGTACCAGTTGGCGTAGCCCTTGAGGCCGCGCTCCTCGTAGTAGTCGGCGAGGGTGAGGTACAGGTAGGCGCTGTAGAGCTCCTTGTTGATCTGGGTGTTGAGAAGCTCTCCGAGGTGCTCATCGATGACCATGGGTTTTNCTTTCGTGAGGGTGCGCGGTCGTTCGACCGCCAGGGTCTGTATCCGCGATTCTAGCGCCCGAGATGTATGGGCGGCGGAGCCGACCTCCTCGAAAGCGCACCCTTTTCATTGCCGCCCTGCGCTTTGGGTGAATTTGGGTGAATATGACGCAGGATTGAAGTTCGTCGGACCTGTCGGGGCCATACTGACCATGGTCGACGGCACCGAGCGTCCGTCACGTTCTCACGATCGGCGGCACGGCTTGGGGCGGTGCCGCTCTATAGGAGGTCTGGCGCCCGTGAAAGGCATCATTCTCGCCGGCGGATCCGGCACCCGGCTCTACCCGTTGACCGAGGTCACGTCCAAGCAGCTGCTCCCGGTCTACGACAAGCCCATGGTCTACTACCCGCTCTCCGTCCTCATGATGGCGGGCATCCGCGAGATCCTGGTCATCTCGACCCCGGCGGACCTGCCCAACTTCGAGCGGCTCCTGGGCGACGGCGGCCGCTTCGGCGTCGAGCTCTCCTACGCCGAGCAGCCCAGCCCCGACGGCCTGGCCCAGGCCTTNGTCATCGGCGAGGGGTTCGTGGGCGGCGAGCCGTGCGCCCTGGTGCTGGGCGACAACATCTTCTACGGCGAGGGGCTCAAAAAGGTGCTGCGCGGGGCCGTGGCCCACGCCGAGAGCGAGGGCGGCGCCACGGTCTTCGGCTACCACGTCGACGACCCCGAGCGCTTCGGCGTGGTGGAGTTCGACGAGGGCTACAACGTGGTCTCCATCGAGGAGAAGCCCTCCCGGCCCAAGAGCTCCTACGCCGTCACCGGCCTGTACTTCTACGACGGCCGGGTGTGCGAGATGGCCAGGAGGGTGCGCCCCAGCGCCCGCGGCGAGNTCGAGTTCACCGACCTCAACCGCCTCTACCTGGAGGAGGGCTCGCTCGACGTGGTGACCCTGGGCCGCGGCTACGCCTGGCTCGACACCGGCACCATGGAGAGCCTCTACGACGCCGGCGACTTCGTGCGCGCCGTGGAGCGCAGCCAGGGCCTGCCGGTGTGCGTGCCCGAGGAGGTGGCCTTCGAGAACGGCTGGGTCGGCCGCGAGGCGCTGCTCGCGGCGGCCGGGCGCTACGGCAAGAGCGGGTACGGCAGGCACCTCGCCGAGGTGGCCGAGGGCCGCCTCGTCCCCCACCACATCAGCGAGTGACAGCCCCCACCGAGGAACGAGGAGCACCCATGCAGGAGACCTTCTCCCCCAGAAACATCGTCGTCACCGGCGGCTGCGGGTTCATCGGCAGCAACTTCGTGCGCTGGGTCGCCGAGAACCNCCCCGAGACCCACGTGACCGTGCTNGACAAGCTCACCTACGCCGNCAACCCCGAGAACATNGNCGNCCTGCCCGCCGAGCGGGTGGAGCTCGNGGTGGGCGACATCTGCGACGCGGGGCTGCTNNAGCGGGTGGTGCCCGGCCACGACGNCGTCGTGCACTACGNCGCCGAGAGCCNCGACGACAACTCCATCTCCGACCCGGCGCCCTTTATCAGGACCAACGTGGAGGGGACGTTCCGGCTGCTGGAGGCCGCCCGCAGGCACGGGCTGCGCTTCCACCACGTGTCCACCGACGAGGTCTACGGCGACCTCGCCCTGGACGAGCCGCGGCGCTTCCGTCCCGACGACCCCTACCGCCCGAGCTCGCCCTACTCCAGCTCCAAGGCGTCGTCGGACATGCTCGTGAGGGCGTGGCACCGCACCTACGGGCTGCCCGCGACCATCTCCAACTGCTCCAACAACTACGGGCCCTACCAGCACGTGGAGAAGTTCATCCCCCGCCAGGTCACCAACCTGCTTACCGGGGGCCGCGCCAAGCTCTACGGCGACGGCAGGAACGTGCGCGACTGGATCCACACCGAGGACCACTCCCGCGCCGTGTGGGACATCCTCACCAAGGGCCGCCCCGGCGAGACCTACCTCGTCGGCGCCGACGGGGAGAGGAGCAACCTCGAGGTGCTGCAGGCCATCCTCACCGCCATGGGCCGCGACCCCGAGGACTTCGACTGGGTGCGCGACCGCCCCGGCCACGACCGCCGCTAGGCCATCGACCCTGCCAAGACCTGCGAGGAGCTGGGCTGGGAGCCCGTCCACCGCGACTTCTCCGAGGGGCTCGAGGAGACCATCCAGTGGTACCGCGACCACAGGGACTGGTGGGCGCCCGCCAAGGAGGCCACGGAGGCCAAGTACGCCGAGCAGGGACAGTAGGAAGGGGCCGTATCCATGGAGTTCGAGCGCGAGCTTGCGGCGACGGAGTCGCCCATCGACGGGCTGTACGTCATCGACCTGCCGGTGCACGGCGACGACCGCGGGTGGTTCAAGGAGAACTGGCAGA
Source organism: Olsenella sp. CU969 (assembly GCF_905219715.1). Lineage (NCBI taxonomy): Bacteria > Bacillati > Actinomycetota > Coriobacteriia > Coriobacteriales > Atopobiaceae > Olsenella > Olsenella sp. CU969. The sequence continues at coordinate 21,170 of NZ_CAJMXC010000014.1, read as the reverse complement.
AGGCAAAGATGGAGGCCGCGGGCCTGCCTTCGTTCAACCCGGTTCAAAACAACATCAGCTTCAACGCCGACCGCGGCGTCACCCGCGGCATCCACGCCGAGCCGTGGGACAAGTTCATCTCCGTGGCCTGCGGCTCCGTCTTTGGCGCTTGGGTGGACCTCCGGCCGGGNAAGGGCTTCGGCACGGTGTTCACGTGCGTCATCGACCCCTCGGTGGCCGTGTTCGTGCCCCGCGGCGTGGGTAACGCCTTCCAGGCCCTGGAGGACGGCACGGCCTACACCTACCTGGTGAACGCCCATTGGTCCGCCGAGCTCAAGAAGACCTACACCTTCGTGAACCTGGCCGACCCCGAGCTGGCCANCCAGTGGCCCATTCCGCTGGAGCAGTGCACGCTCTCCGAGGCCGACCGGCACCACCCCTTCCTGGCCGACGCCCTGGCCATGGGGCCCAGGCGCACCTTGGTCACCGGCTGCAACNGGCAGCTGGGCCAGGCCGTGCGGGCCCTGGCCGAGGAGCGCGGCCTGGCGGGGTCCTTTGACTACTGCGACATCGACACCTTCGACATGTCAAACCCCGCGGCCTACGACGGTATCGACTGGAGCCTCTACGGCACGGTTATCAACTGCGGTGCCTACACGGCCGTGGATGCCGCCGAGACCGGTGAGGGACGTCGCACCTGCTGGGCCGTCAACGCCCAGGGGCCGGCCCTGCTCGCCGCCACCTGCGCCGCCCGCGACATCACGCTGGTGCATGTGAGCTCGGACTACGTGTTTGACGGGGTCGAGGAGCTCCATGGCGAGGACGAGCCCTTTGGCCCGCTTGGGGTCTATGGGCAGTCCAAGGCCGCCGGCGACCTGGCCGTGGCCGTGGCGCCGGCCCACTACATCCTGCGCAGCTCCTGGGTGGTGGGTCGCGGCAAGAACTTTGTGCGCACCATGGCGGCCCTCTCCGACCGCGTGGCCGACGGCGGCGACGCCCTGGAGCGGGTGACCGTGGTGGACGACCAGATTGGCGCCCTCACCTTCACCGACGACATGGCCCGGGCCATCTTCTGGCTGCTGGGGTACCGCGAGGGCGACGTGGAGCCGAGCGAGCCCGCGCCCTTTGGCACCTACAACCTCACCGGTGCCGGTGAGGCGGCGAGCTGGGCACAGATCGCCCGGACGGTCTTTGAGGTGCGCAACGGTAACGGTAGCGCCGTCGTGCCGGTGACCACCGAGGCCTACTACGAGGGGGCGAAGGGCCCGGTGGCTCCGCGGCCGCACTTCTCTGGCTTGGACCTGGCCAAGATCCGCGGGACCGGCTTTGAGCCGGAGCCGTGGAGGGAGACGCTGGCCGCGTACATGGAGGAGCTGTAGGCGGCTGTTGACGCTGGATTGTTGACGCCCCCGGTGGCTTGTGGCCGCCGGGGGCGTTTTCATTTTCTTCTTTGCCTGCCTGGGAAGTCAGGGCATACGGCAACAATGATGCCGGTTGAGATAATATATAAATTACAGGTAAATCGATATCGAGAAAGCTAATGCCTGGGAATATGACTCCTTTTGGGAGCTGGGTGTCCATTATTATTAAGGCCCCATTTCTCCCCGTCTTATTTATACTAATTGGCGTTTAGTATAAATAAGACGTCCCTAAATGGGCTCATATTGCTACTGCTTGGGATCGAGGAGGTNGGAGATGCCCTATGAAGAGCTATCGAAACTATTCTATAAAGATGGTTCTCCAGATAGGTACCGTGTGAACAGCNAGAAGGCGCGGGAAAGGCTGTCGGCTGAGTCGACCTTCCGCAGCGGGATCGTGTTCAATGAGGATGAGCTCTTCTTGGCGATGCCGCGTGAGCTTTNGGTAATTATCGAGCGGGTTCTTAGGCGTGAACGTAAGGCCTCCGCTGCATTCAAGGCATTGCCTCCCATCGCCCAAGGCGCCTTCACCCGCAGCCTTATTATCNACGAGGTGGTGTGTTCAAACGGAATCGAAGGTGTTCGCAGCACGCGCAGGCAAGTGAGCGATGTTCTTGACGAGGTCAAGCATGGAGATTCCGCCGACGGGCTGAAGTCAAAACGTTTTAAGGAGTTTGCCAAGCTCTATCTCGGATTGAGCGAGAAGACGTCGGTGATGCCCCACTCGCCGGAGGACATACGGGGCATCTACGACCTATTGATGGCTGGCGAGGATCTTGACGGGAACACCCCGGACGGCCGCCTCTTCAGGAAAGATCCNGTGGACATTNTCGATGGACNTGGAAGAACCGCGCATTCGGGCGTGAATCCAGAGCGGCGCATCATCGAGATGGTGGGAGCTATGCTCTCTCTGCAGGAAAACGAGGAGGTCCCGCAGATCTGCTCGGCGGTGATGGCGCACTATGTGTTCGAGGCCGTGCATCCGTTCTATGACGGAAACGGCCGCACGGGACGCTACCTACTGGCGCTGGCGTTAAGCGATCCATTGTCTGTGAGTACTGCGTTGTCGCTCTCGCGTGTGATCGCCGAAAACAAGGAATCGTATTATCACGCATTCAAGACTGTCCAACACCCCATGAACCATGGGGAGCTGACCTTCTTTGTCATGAGGATGCTCGAGTATGTGCTCGAGGCACAGGCCAACAACATCGAGAGGCTCGAGTTGAGGCGGGGACAAATGGAGGGCGCACGGAGTGCGGCACGTCTGGCTGTTGGCTCTGACGAGGTCAATGAGAAGGGGGGCGACCTNCTCTTTATGTTTGCCCAGGTCNAGCTGTTTGGNTGGACCCCCGAGGTACTGCTTGCCGATGCTGCCAACTACCTTAGTCTTTCGCCACAAATGGNAAGNAAACATCTGAAGACGCTGGAGGAAAAGGGACTCATAGAGACCCTGTCCCAAAGGCCCCTAAAGTTCCAGCTGTCTGCTCGAGGCCGGGGATTGATGGGGCTTCTGGAGGGGGAGTAGGTGGCTGTTGGCGCTGGATTGCCGACGCCCCCGGTGGCTTGTGGCCGNCGGGGGGGGCGTTTTCTGTGGCACGGGGGCTTCCCGGTCTATGCTCTTTGTTGAAAAAGCTGAGTGCATTTTAAAGTGACATAGCTTGATGCATCTCGCGGTATTACCTTTAGAGGGTAAAACTGTGAGAGGAAAATGCCACTGTGTCCGCGATTTCTTTGGTTTTGCCCACACTGAACGGGGAAAGCGAGCTGCCCGGNCTTCTGGAGGCCCTGGGCGCCCAGACCCGCCCTGCAGGCGAGATCGTGGTGGTTGATTCCTCATCGGACGACAACACCTGCGAAGTGGCCGCATCTTATCCCGGCGTGCGTGTGGTGAAAATCGCTCGGGACGAGTTCAACCACGGGCTCACCCGAGACTTTGCCCTGCGTCAGACGACGGGCGACTACGTTGCCTTCATGACCCAGGACGCCGTTCCCGCCAACGGGCGCTACCTCGNGANCCTCGTNGCCCNGCTGGACAAGGACCCGCTGGTGGCCCTGGTGAGCGGTCGCCAGCTCCCCAAGCCCGACGCCCGTCGTTTCGAGCAGTTGGTGAGGGAGTTCAACTATCCGGCNGAGTCCAATGTGAGGACCATCGAGGACCTGCCCCGCCTAGGCNTCAAGGCCTATTTCGCCTCCGACGNGTGCTCATGCTATCGACGGAGCGCCTATCTCGAGGTGGGCGGTTTTGACGNGGTGGAGACNAACGAGGACATGCTCATGGCAGCCAGACTGCTCAAGGCCGGCTACAAGGTGGCCTATGCGGCGGAGGCCGAGGTCTACCACTCCCACAACCTCACGCCAAAGGAGCAGTACCGGAGAAACAGGGCCGTGGGTGCCTTCCTGGCCGCCTACGACGGGGAGCTNGNTGTCCCCGACGAGGTGGGGGAGGGTTCCCGTCTGGCAAAGAGCGNGCTGGGGACGGTGCTTCGCGAGGGCAGGCCGGTCGAGGCCATGGCATTTGCGGCGGACTGCGCGGNGCGGCTTGCTGGCAACCGGGCGGGACGGAGCAGGGTGCTCTTCCGCGGGTGTNCGGGTGCATAGGGANNAGAGGNGCAANGGCGGTAAAGAAATGATGGGCATGAAGGAGACCCTTAACGGTTCTCGTGGCAGCGTGACGCTGGNGAAGTGCGAAAGTTTGGTAACGTGTGCGCTGCCGCTCAAAAGTGCGGGTAGTCCAACGCCCGGCTCCAGATCGTGCGTTGTATGCCCTTACAAGGGGGTGGCGGCATGAGCGGCGTTGGGCGCCTGGGTTTTGTGGTTGTCGACTGGCCCGNCATTCAGANGGCGACGCCGGGTATTGCTCGAAAGATTAAATGTCAGATGAAGGCCTTTGCGAATGCGGGGTTTGACGTCGAGCTGGTGGGCGTAGAGGGACACAGCACGCAAGGTGAGAAACTGCTCGACAGGCTCCNCNTTTATTCGGATTACGGGNCGTGGCGTGCTGCGCTGGCTCCGGGTTATCGGGCTCTCTATATCCGCCGCCCGTCGTATGTGAGTGCAGGGATGTTGCGGGCCTTGGGGATGTATAGGCACGAGTGCCCTGGCGCTCCCGTGGTATTCGAGNTTCCCACCTGGCCTTACGATGCGGAAGACCGTACATGGAGGCGCCTCCCCCTTCATGTTAAGGATCTCATGCACAGAAGACGACTCGGGGACGTGGTCGATCGCGTGGCCGACCTGTCATGCGCCGATTCAATTCTTGGCATCCCTACGCTTCCCATCATCAACGGGATTGATTTTGACGACATGCCCTCGCGTTCCCCCTCAGGAGAAGCCACATCAGTTATCAATCTTATGTTTGTTGCGGCTTTTGCACGGTGGCATGGGGCCGATCGCGTGCTTCAGGGTATGGCCGCCTATCGTCGAGAGGGCGAGCCGGCCGGTCCGGTNCACCTCGAGTTGATCGGGGACGGTCCAGAGCTGGCCTCTCTCAGGCGGCTTGCAGACGATCTCGACGTTTCTTCCATGGTCACATTCCGCGGGATGCTCGGAATTGAGGACATCGCGCGGGTCTACGACCGCTGTCAGATGGGCATAGCTTCGCTCGGACTTCATCGCATCGGACTTGACCGGGCCTCGACGCTTAAGACACGGGAGTACCTGGCTAAAGGACTGCCTTTTGTCTACTCTGGTTCCATCGATGTTTTCGAGGGGCGCGACGTCGACTTTTGCCTACGGGTTCCGGCCGATGAGAGCCCTCTTGATATAGAACAGGTGGTCCGTTTCTATAGGTCGCTGGTCTCCAATCGTACGGAGAGGGAGCTTGTGGAGCGGATTCGCAAGTTTGCGGAGCTGCACGTCTCCATGGACGCAGCCATGGAGACAGTTTCAAGATATTTTCAGAGCAATCTGTCTATAAACGCGGGGGATTTAATCGGTAAAGAGTCGATTTAGCGCACTTGCATAGATTTCTTCTTGTGGTTGCTTCGTTGCGGCAGTGGGTCATTTTCTGGGCGAGTATGATGCTGAAAGGTCATTTATGTGACAAATGACTCGACCAACATCATGCCGCTAGATTGCTGTGCAGCAAGNAAAGTGCAAGCTATGAACAGAGACATTCTCGACCGCATCCAAGACCGCACCATCACCTGTGGCACTGTGGGCCTCGGCTATGTGGGCCTTCCTCTGGCCGTGGAGAAGGCCAAGGCGGGTTTCCGCACCATCGGCTTCGACGTGCAGCCTGCCAAGGTGGGGATGGTCAACGCCGGCCAGAACAACATCGGCGATGTGGTGCAGGAGGATCTGGCGCAGCTCGTCTCCTCCGGCATGCTCGAGGCCACCAACGACTTCTCCCGCGTGGCCCAGTGCGACTTCATCGCCCTCTGTGTGCCCACGCCTCTGGACGCCCACCAGCAGCCTGACACCTCCTATATGGAGGCGTCGGCCAGGGAGATCGCCCCTCACCTCAAGCCTGGCGCCATGGTGGTCTTGGAGTCCACTACCTACCCCGGCACCACCGAGGACCTCATCCGCCCCATCCTCGAGGAGGGCTCCGGCCTCGTGTGCGGAAAGGACTTCTGTCTGGGGTTCTCGCCGGAGCGTGTGGACCCGGGCAACCGCGTCTACAAGACCAAGAACACCCCCAAGGTGGTGGGCGCCATCGGCGAGGAGGCCCTCGAGTGCATCTCCGCCGTCTACGAGGCGGTGTTGGAGGGCGGCGTCACCCGGGTCTCCAGCCCCCGGGTGGCAGAGATGGAGAAGATCCTCGAGAACANNTACCGCAACGTGAACATCGGCCTGATGAACGAGCTCGCCCAGCTCTGCGACGAGATGGCCATCGACATCTGGGAGGTCATCGACGCCGCCAAGACCAAGCCCTACGGCTTCACGGCGTTCTACCCCGGCCCCGGACTCGGCGGCCACTGCATCCCGCTCGACCCCTACTACCTCTCGTGGAAGGCCCGGGAGTACGGTTTCCACACCTCCATGATAGAGGCCTCCATGATGGTGAACGACCGCATGCCCGAGTACTGCGTGGACCGTGCCGCCCGGGTGCTCAACGGCCGTCAGAAGGCNCTCAACGGGTCCCGAGTCCTGGTGCTGGGCGTGGCCTACAAGCAGGACATCGACGACTACCGTGAGAGCCCTGCCCTGAAGGTGATCGACCTCCTCGAGCNCCGCGGCGCTGAGGTGAGCTANTTCGACCCCTGGGTGCCCAGCTATCGCCACAAGGGTGAGACCCGCGAGTCCGTCCCGGAGCTCACCCCGGAGGTCGTGGCCTCCGCCGACCTCGTGCTCGTTGCCTGCGGTCACACGAACGTGGACTACGAGATGGTCCAAGAGAACGCCCAGGCCGTCTTTGACACCAAGAACGCCATGAAGGGTGTTGTGAACCGCGACAACATCGAGGTGCTCTGAGGTGGCCGCGAACAAGGTTCTCACCGTTGTGGGGGCTCGGCCGCAGTTCATCAAGGCCGCCGTGGTCTCCCACGCGATCGCCCGTGAGGGGTCGCTCGAGGAGGTGCTGGTGCACACCGGCCAGCACTATGACGCCAATATGAGCCAGACGTTCTTCGACGAGCTCTCCATTCCTGAGCCCGCTCACAACCTCGGTGTCTCGGGCGGAAGCCATGCCCAGATGACGGCGAGGATGATGGTCGCCCTCGAGGAGGTCATGGAGGCCGAGGGCCCCGGCTGCGTGCTTCTCTACGGGGACACCAACTCGACTTTGGCGGCTGCGCTGACCGCCGCCAAGCTGCACGTCCCCGTGGCCCATGTGGAGGCAGGCGCTCGCACCCACAGCCGGACCAACCCGGAGGAGATCAACCGGGTGTGCACCGACGCCGTGAGCTCCCTGCTCCTGGCNAGCACCCAGACGGGGGTGGACAACCTCGTCCTGGAGCACAACCCCGGCCGCGTCTCATTTGTGGGCGATCCCATGTACGACGCGTTCCTGGCCTATTCTGCGAGGGCCCNGAAGCCAGCCCTCACCGACCTGGGGTCGGGCCTTCCCGTCGACGTCCCGGCACGGTTCTGCTACCTCACGTGCCACCGAGAGGAGAACACGCGGGACCCCGGGGCCTTGGCGGGCGTGCTCGACGCCATGCAGTCTCTCGATGTGCCGGTGGTCTATCCCGTGCACCCGCGCAACAGGCGGGTCGCCCTCGAGCTTGCTTCCACCGGTGGGTACGGCAACGTGCTGTTCGTGGAGCCGGTAGGCTACCTCGAGAGCGTGTGGCTCGTCAACCGGGCCGACCAGGTGGTGACCGACTCGGGCGGCCTGCAGCGGGAGGCGTTCTTCGCCGGTGTCAAGTGCACGACGGTCCTCGACTTCGAGTGCTGGCCCGAGACCATNGTCGACGGGCGTAACATCCTGGCACGGCCCGATANGGAGANNGTGCNCTCGGCCATGGCTACGCCCCAGCGCGTGGACCCGGCCTATCTCCCCTTCNGCGACGGCGATGCCGCCGAAGGCATCGTGCGGGAGCTCGTGGAACTGACCCAGAACGTCGCCAAGGAGGCCTAGCGTGAAGTGCGCCATCATCGGCTGCGGCCGCATCTCCACNAACCACGTCNCTGCCATCGAGCGCNACGGCTTCGACCTCGNGGCCGTTTGCGACGTGCTGCCCGAGCGCATGGAGTCGCTCCTGGCCAAGCACGGCCTCGAGGGCGACCGCTCCATCGCCCGCTACGTCGATTACCGGCAGATGCTGGCCGAGCACCCCGAGATCGAGCTTGCGGCCGTGGCCACCGAGAGCGGCGAGCACGCCAGGATTGCCCTGGACCTCATCGACGCGGGCGTGAACTGCATTGTGGAGAAGCCCTTGGCCATGTCCATGGCCGATGCAAACGAGATTGTGCGCCGCGCCGAGGAGACGGGCGTCAAGGTGTGCGCCTGCCATCAGAACCGCTTCAACGTGGCCGTGCAGAAGACGCGCGACGCCCTGGAGGCNGGGCGCNTCGGCCGGCTGTCNAACGNGGCCGTGAACANCCGNTGGAANCGCAACCGCGCCTATTACGAGCAGGCTCCTTGGCGCGGCACGTGGGCCCAGGACGGCGGCTGTCTCATGAACCAGTGCATCCACGGCATCGACCTGCTGCGCTGGATGATGGGGGGCGACGTGGTGGAGGTCTACGGCGCCACCGGCCAGCGCCAGCACGGCTACCTCGAGGCCNAGGATATCGGCGTGGCCGTGCTCAGGTTCGCCGACGGCGCCGTGGCCACCGTGGAGGGCACCGTCAACGTCTACCCCCGCAACCTCGAGGAGACCCTCTGCCTCATCGGCGAGACCGGCACGGTCAAGGTTGGCGGCAAGTCCACCAACAACATCGACGTGTGGGACTTTGCCGACGAGACGGAGGAGGACCAGGCCAACAAAGGCCTGGAAGAGGCCACGAGCAACGTCTACGGCAACGGCCACACCGCTGTCTACGCCGACATGGCCGACGCNATCGCCAACGACCGCGCGCCCTACNTCGACGCCAGGGCCGGGCGCGACGCCCTCGAGGTGGTGCTGGCCATCTACAAGAGCCAGAAGACCGGCCTNCCGGTAAGGCTGCCCCTCGACGACTTCGNCTCCACCGACATGGCCGGCGAGTTCGGGGAGGGGTCGCTGTGAGCGAGGGCCGCTTTCCGGGCGCCTTCGTGCACCCCACCGCCCTCGTCGACGAGGGCGCGGTCATAGGGGAGGGCACCAAGGTGTGGTGCTTCTCCCACATACAGGCGGGCGCCGTCATCGGCCGCGGCTGCACCCTGGGCCAGAACGTCAACGTGGCCGACAACGTGCATGTGGGCGACGGCTGCAAGGTGCAGAACAACGTCTCCCTCTACGAGGGGGTGGAGCTGGCCGACGGTGTCNTCTNCGGGCCCTCCTGCGTGTTCACCAACGACCTCACGCCCCGTGCCCCCTATCCCAAGGGCAGGGCCGGCTACCGCAGGACCGTCGTGGGGCGCGGCGCCTCCATCGGCGCCAACGCCACGGTGGTGTGCGGCCACGCGCTGGGGGAGTGGTGCATGGTGGGGGCGGGCGCCGTGGTGACCGGCGACGTGCCGGCCCACGCCCTGGTGGTCGGCGTTCCGGTCCGCCGGGTGGGCTGGGTCTGCGAGTGCGGCGAGCGCCTGGATGCGGACCTCGCCTGCTCCGCCTGCGGCAGGCGCTACCACGAGGCCGGGGCGGGCCTGAAGGAGGGGCTGTGATGGAGTTCAGGGATCTCAAGGCCCAGTACGCGGCGCTCAAACCCGCCGTCGATGGTGCGGTGGGGGCCGTTCTGTCCTCGGGGCGGTTCATCGGCGGCGCCCCGGTGGCGGAGCTCGAGGGGGCCTTGGCTGACTACGTGGCCGTGGCCCACTGCCTCACCTGCGCCAACGGCACCGACGCCTTGGAGCTGGCCCTCCTGGCCTGGGGCGTGGGCGAGGGTGACGCCGTGTTCGTGCCGGACTTTACGTTCTTCTCCAGTGGCGAGGTGGTGCCNCTGNTGGGGGCCACCCCGGTGTTCGTGGACGTGGACCCGGCCACCTACAACATGGACCCCGCCTCGCTGCGCCGGGCGGTGGCCTGGGTGCGGGAGAACACGGGGCTTGCCCCCAAGGCCGTCGTCGCCGTGGACCTTTTCGGCCTCCCGGCCGACCTTCCCGCCATCCGCGAGGTGTGCGACGGGGAGGGCATGTTCCTTCTGGAGGACGGCGCCCAGGGCTTTGGCGGCCGGATAGGCGAGGCCCGCGCCTGCTCCTTTGGCGACATCTCCACCACGAGCTTCTTCCCGGCCAAGCCCCTGGGCTGCTACGGCGACGGAGGGGCCGTCTTTACCGACGACGACGGTTGGGACGCCCTTATGCGCAGCATCGCCGTCCACGGCAAGGGGACGATGAAGTACGACAATGTGCGTCTGGGCATGAACAGCCGCCTGGACACCCTGCAGGCCGCCGTGCTCTCCGTGAAGCTCGAGGCCTTTGCCGGCTACGAGGTGGCCGACGTCAACCGGGTGGCCGCCTGGTACGGGGAGGCGCTGTCCTTCCTCGGGGCGCGCGGCTGGGGGCTCCCCGNGGTCCCCCAGGGCTATCTAAGCTCCTGGGCCCAGTACACGGTGAGGGTGCCCGAGGGCGCGGACCGCGCCGCGGTGCAGGCCACCCNCAAGGACCAGGGGGTGCCCACCATGGTCTACTACCCCCGCCCCATGCACAGGCAGCCGGCCTTTGACGGCGTGGGACTCTGTCCCGACGGCTGTCCGGTCACCTGCGAGCTGTGCGGCCGCGTGCTGTCCCTGCCCATGGGGCCCTACATGGGCCGAGACGNCGTCGAGCGGGTCGCGGCCGCCCTCGAGGCCCTCTGACCGTGGCGGCCCTCGACCGCCTCAAAGGACCCTTCGCCAAGCTCTACCGGACGGGGTTCTTCCATATCTTCGGTGCCGGGACGATCAACAAGGCGGTCTCCAGCCTCACCATGATCGTGCTGGTGTGGCTCATCCCCAAGGCGGAGTACGGCCTCTACTCCTACGTGTTCAACATCGTGAGCATCTTCGCCCTGTTCAACGGACTGGGGGCCTCGTCCNCCCTGCTCCAGCTCTGCTGCGAGCACATGGAGGACCGCCCCCTCATGCTGGCGGTGTTTCGCTACGGCNAGCGCTGGGNCAGGGTGGCNGACGTGGCCCTGGCCGTCCTCATCCTCGTCTACGCCCTGGTGGCGCCGGGGGCGCTGCCGGGTTCCCAGCCTCTGCTGGCCCTGTACTGCCTCTATCCCCTCGTGGTGCTCCTGTGCGAGCTTCGCCTCGTGTACCTGCGGTCGAACCTCGACAACAGGGCTTATGCCTATATGACCAACGTCCAGACCCTGCTTCTGGCGGGCCTCTCCATAGGCGGATCCCTCGTTGCCGGCGTGCCGGGNCTCATCGCCGGTCAGTACGCCGCCTACGTGGCNAGCTTCGCCGNGCTCGCGTGGCGGCACCCGCTGCCGAAGCCGATGCCGGAGGAGCGCGACCGCACTTTCAGTAAGAGGGAGTACTGGTACGTGGCGTTGGTGTCGTCCCTCAACAACGGGCTTAGCCAGGCGCTTGCGCTGCTGGGAACGTTTTTCGTGGGGCAGTACCTGGCGAGCGACACCGCCGTGGCTTCCTACAAGGTGGCCACCACCATCCCGTTCGCACTGCTGTTCATCCCNNCCATGCTTATTACCTATATTTACCCTTACTTCGCTTCCCACAATACCGATGGCCCTTGGACGCGCCGTAATTACCTGCGACTTTCCCTTGTCAGCGCGGCGTGTGTGGGGAGCGTGGCTTTCGTTATGGGCGCACTGGGAGGGCCGCTTATCGGCCTTGTATTCGGCGAGCAGTACCTNGATGCCGTGCCGTCGTTCCAGATTCTAATCGTCGGATTCTTCGTTACGGCGGCTTTTCGCCAACCTGCGGGAAATCTGCTCGTGACCCAGAAGCGGCTTACCGCCAACACCGCTGTGGGCATCGCCTCCATCGNGCTCAACGTTGCGCTTTCGGTAATCCTCATCCCTTCCATGCAGCTGGAGGGCGCGGCATTGGCCTACACGGGGACGATGACGATGGGCGCGGTGCTCAGCTGCGGGTNTTATGTTCACGCAATCAAGGACCTCTAGGAAGCTGAATCGCGAGGCGAAGGGAGCGTAATGGAAGCATATGGAATGATGCGCCTGCGCCAGCCNNAGCCTCGTCGGGGCAGCAGCGGTCCGTCAGCCCTATGGACCGTGGTTCGTCTTTCTATATTGCATTGCCCTCGAGATATGCGTCGGGTTCAGCTTTCTGCCGTGCGCTCGACACGCGCGCCCGTCGATGCATCGTGACAGGTTTTATGGAGCATACCATGCATGCAACAGTGTTCAACTTGTTTTCAGAGATTCTGTCTTCGATGATTGGTGGTCGGGCCGCTGAGACATTGGTTGACGGAAGGAGGGGACTGGGCGATGGCGTCCTTGCGTTGTCAGAGTGGCCTGGTTACCTGCGCGGACGCTTGACAGGGAGGGTAGACTAGGATGGTCGAGCAAGGAAAATGCGCCCCCCGGGTGTCCGTGGCCCTTGCAAGTTATAATGGGAAACAGTTCATAGAAGAACAGCTAGACTCCATACTTGCCCAGCTTACTTGTGACGATGAACTTGTGGTTTCTGACGACGGATCGTCGGATGGCGCATGGGAGCTCATTCTGCGGCGATCCGGGGCGGATTCGCGCATCAGGCCGGTTCGCAATAGTCATCTTGGCGTCGTGGGCAATTTCAACAGTGCCCTTTCTCGCTGTGTGGGGGATGTTGTTTTTATTTCCGACCAAGACGACGTGTGGTTGCCAGGAAAGCGTCAGGCGATGGTGGAGGCTCTCGAGGAGTCTGGGGCAGACCTTGTAGTCCACCNTTGNAATCGGGTTGATAGGAGCGGAGCTCCTGTGGGGGGCGCCTCTCAGCCTGGCGATGATTTTGAGCTTGGGTTTTTTAGGAATCTAATTGCATCCCGTTATTCAGGGTGCTGCATGGCCCTCGATCGTCGAGCGCTTCGTTATGTCCTTCCACTTCCAAAAACAGTTTTGAACTACGATNGCTNGATNGGCCTGGCATGCGAGGCATTTGGAGGTGTGTATAAACTGGACGACGTGCTGCTGGATCATCGTATACACGATTCAAATGCCACCCCAAAAGGCCGTGGGGTTTTTGAAAGGCTAAAAGAGAGGGCGACCATTCTCTGGGAGTTGGCAAAGCGAAGGGGCTGTGCATAGGTGTTCAGCTTTCCGGCCAATTGCGGCCTTGCTGCCGGGTGGGGCGAGGGAGGATTTGGATCAGTGTCCTTTTTTAAACTTTTGGGGGCGGCAGGGGCACGTATGGGACGATGTTTATCGTGGCGGCCCCATCCGTTACTGGGCACTTATTCGAAGGATGTCATGAATGTGCGCAGTGTCGAACAAGGTGTACCAAAAAGGAGTGTTGCAAATGAATAGGGCCTTGCGCAATTTGCTGTCAAGGCTGNTCGCAGTACAGCCTCGCAGGTCTTTTCCCAAACACTATTCCCNGGCAAGAAGCATGGATCAAAAAATGGTCTATGCCAGTGCTTTTTTTAAGTATAACCGAGAATTATTCTTTTATATTATCTTTTTCGCGTATGTGACGCTGACGATATCTAGAGCGGTTTTGCTCTTTCCGGTGCTCGGCCTTGACGTCGAGGCGCTTTATCGTGTGGAGAGCAAGGCGATAGCGCTGGCTCTCTTGGTGCTTTTCTGTCTAGGCGGCTACTGGCGAGTCAATCCTGTTCCAAAAATCACGCTGGTCGCAGCGTCTGTGGTGCTGTCGGCTTTTTCTGCGATAGACGCAATGCTGCTGACGCTATTTATACTGTGCGCAGAAGGGTCGGATATCAAGGCTCTGGCTCTGNTTTCTATGGTGGCGATGCTACTCATTGGCATCCCCAGTATTCTCGGCAATTTGCTGGGCGTTGTTCCGGACGTGGAGAGTTTTCGAGTCGATGGAAGCCGCCGTTTTGCCTATGGCTTTGCCCATCCAAATGGGTTCGGATTATTTGTTTTTATGATTACATTGGACTATATCGTGATTCGCTACGGCCGACTGCGTCTCGCAGAGCTCCTCGTTCCGATCGGGAGCGTGGCGATCATATTGGGACTGTGTGACTCGCGAACCATGACGATCATGGCCCTGCTTCTTGTTGTTTTGGTTGGGATGGGGAGGTTTGAGGGGAAGAGCGGGAGAGTTGGCTGGATAGGTTTTTCTGTCGGCGTTCTGGCCGCTGCAGGTTCCTATGCGTTGCTTGCCCTCTACCGTGCCGGCCTTCCGTTTGCTCACATGATGGATAGGGTGCTTTCCCAGCGGTTGAACTTCGGTTCTTACTACCTGACAAAAACACCTNNTGCACTCATGGGCAGGGACTATTNTGCGGTGCCACTGCCAAACAACCCAAACGCGGTCGGGGTTCTCCTCGACAACGCGTATTACAGGCTTCTCCTGGTATTTGGCATTGTCTTTACGGTGGTTTTCCTGACATCGATAATAATCTTTTTGTTTAGGTCGGCAAAAAGGGGCACGACGGGTGTCGTCTTTTGGGGCATCGTGGTTTTTTGCGTTGTCGGGGTGGCAGAGAGCGCGATGCTTTGCTTTGCCTACAATTATTTCCTGTCTGGGCTTTGCAGCTTGGGTTCAGGAGAGCAATCTGGTCATCTTGAGGGAAAAGGTAGCAGTAGGATCCAAGGGCCAAGACGTCTTTCTGATTTTAAGTAATAAAATAGTATTTATATCAACTGTAGACAGAGGTGTGTTGTGCGCAGTTGTCGTCCGAAGCTCGTCATGATCACCGACTCCTATCCGTTTGGCTCTGTTGAGCAGCCTTTTGTGGAGCCAGAAATACGTGCCTTTCTTGAGGGCTGGGATGTCGCCATAGTCCCCATGGGGTCGTCGCGGACGTTAAACCCTNCTTGCAGCCGCAANGTGCTCTCTCAGGTCNAGGTTCTTTTGCCGCAAATCCCTTGGAATTCGGCCGCCNAGGCTAGATATGGTCTTCTTGCTGCCGCTTTACCGATGCTCTGGCAGGAGGTCCGTCGCTGTTCTCCGATGCAGGCTAAGACGGCCTGGGCGTATCTTTCGAAGGCATTGTGGGCANGCTCGGTTTTCAAGGACTTGGGACTCTTGAACCCATTGGGGAGAACCTTGTTCTATTCGTTCTGGCTCAATCCCTCGGCGTTGGCTCTGGCGCTCCTTCGTCAGGACGGCGGCGTGGACCATGTTGTTTCTAGGACGAATGGATATNACCTCTATAACCACAGAATTNCAGCTGGACGACANCCTTTTCGCATTCAAATGAAAAATAATATCGACAGGATACTTTTCTCGTGCCAAGTTGGTCGCGACTATTTCTGTCGCACGTTTGGGCCGGAGGCCACGCCCGGGCAGTACCAACTTGCTCGGCTTGGATGCTCGGACCACAGCGCTTTCGAGCGCGATGGTGCAGGCAAGTTTACTGTGATGAGCTGTTCGAGCGTTATCCCCCTCAAACGTGTTCGGTTGCTGGCCGAGGGCATCGCCCTCGTGGGGCGTGATTCGATACGGTGGATTCATGCCGGAGACGGTCCTGAGCTGGAAGAGGTGCGTGCCTTTGCAGAGAGGGAGTCTCTTGATGCGACGTTCCTGGGGAACGTCCCAAATGATTCACTTATGAACTTTTATAGCAACACCCCTATCGACCTGTTTGCGACCATGTCATCTTCCGAGGGCGGATGTCCGGTTTCGGTGACGGAGGCGCTCTCGTTCTCAATGCCGATTTTGGCCAGTCGGGCTGGGGGCGGTGTTGTGGAGCAGGTTGATGCCTCCAATGGAATCTTGTTGGGGGACAATCCATCGGCAAGGGAAGTTGCCGGGGCGCTTACGTCGTTTCTCGAGATGGGGCGTGGCTGTCTGGCGGCGATGGGTTGTTCGTCTCATAAGAAATGGGATAGGTATTTCGACGTCAGAAAGACGACGTCGCGAACGGTTGGGCTAATGGAGGGGTTGCTGGAACAGTAAGTGACGGCTTCTCGCCGGCACTCTTCATGGGAACGGCGACGTGCGCCGTCGCATGGAGCTTCTGCACCGCTATTATCCCCGGTCCGATGATTCGTCTCCGTGGTCCGCCGCCATCGTTGTAAGTTTTTATGAAATCAGTTTTTGACCCGGTGTCTTCACGGGGGTTTTCCGTTGGTGATATGGGGGCCCTTCGGATCGGATTCCCTTTATGTGGATGTAATACGTGTTACAGTTCCTCTAAGTCCACGGCTGCGAGGAGGTCCNATGGCAACCATCAGCGCCCGGGTCCCCGACGAGGTCCGCCGGCAGGGTCTCAGCCGGCTGCGTGCCCANGGGNCCACCGTGAGCGACNTGGTCAACGCCGCGTTCGACTACCTCATCCAGACGGGCGAGCTCCCCGGCTGTGCATCCAAGGGTCAGGGGCGTCGCGGCCCGCTGGGCGCGCGGGCCCTCAGCCCCGCTCAGGCAGACGAGCTGCGGCGGTCGCTGGAGGCCACGACGTTTCCGGACGCCGCCCCTGTGGATGGCGGAAACTACAAGGCTACCCTCGTGGAGGGGAGGCNCNGTGACTACGAGGCACTTTCTTGATACGTGCCNCCTGATCGATTACTTCTCGGCCCGCCCCCGCTTCTTCGACCCCATGGTCAAGCTGCGCGTCGCCACCATGCTCGGGGACGTCCAGCTGTGGTGCAGCGCCAAGTCGTTCACGGATGTCTTCCATGTCTCCTCCAAGGGCGTCGATTCCGCCGACCTCCAGAAGGCGTTTCTCGAGAGCCTCGGCTTCCTGCAGGTGGCGTCCGTGGACGCCGAGTGCGTTAAGGAGGCGTGCCTGCGCGGGTGGGGCGACTTCGAGGACTGCCTCGTGGCGGTGACGGCGGAGCGCTGCCGGGCGGACGTCCTGCTTACCCGTGACGTCGCCGGGTTCAGGCGCTCGGCCGTGCCCGTCATGACCCCGGACGAGTACCTCGCCGGCCTCAAGGAGGACGAGGGCATCTGGTATGTGACCGAGACCCTGTGAGATCGGCGCGCGGCCGGTCCTTGCGCCCGATGCTGGCGGGCCGGCGNCCCCGTCCCGCCCCGTGGAGATTCGGTCCCACCGCCACCCTCTTCAGAGGGCAAGAAAACAATCCATAAATCCATGTATATACTGGTAGGCTAGCTGCCCGGGCCGCATCAGGCCTCGGCGACCCCATGCCATCGCCGGCGCCCCGCGGCGTCTTTGCCTTCCTTAGGAGGTTCCGTGTCTGCCAAGCACATGGCCCCCGGCCCGTCCGATCCCAAGAAGCGGCCGTCCCAGGGTCCCGCCCACCGGGCCTCCCACGCCAGGCAGACCGCCTCCTCCTACGGCCGATCCCAAACCGCCGCCCCCCAGTCGTCCCCGCACCGGGCCGCCCGGGCGCCACGGACGGCGGCGGTCCCCGCGGCCTCTGCCCCGGCGGCAGCCGCCTCCTCCCGGCACGGCGCCTCCGAGCTCGACCGCGTAAAGTCCCGCTCCGGCAGGCCAGCCCCCGGCAAACGCCGGCGCCGTGGCCTGCGCTGGTGGCAGGTGACCCTCATCGTCATCGCCGTGCTGGTTGTCGTGGCCGGTGCCTGCGGTTTTGCCATGTATCAGGACGTCAAGGCCATCCAGTCCGAGGTGGACGACGTCAAACAGGAGTTCGCCGTCTACAAAGACGCCCTCATGAATGGCAAGTCCGACCAGCTCTCCGGCTCGGCCGCCTCGCTTGCCCAGAGCACGCAGACCATGGCTGACCACGTCTCAAGCCCCCTGTGGGCCCTGGCCGAGCTCGCCCCCGTCTATGGCCAGGACGTGCGCCAAGCCCGTGAGCTCGTGAACTCCGCCAACATCCTCACCCACAACGGCCTCGTGCCCTTCTCCAACAGCCTCAACGGCGTTTCGGTGAAGTCGCTGGTCAAAGATGGCGGCCAGGTGGACATCCCCATCCTGCAAAAGGTGATCGACGCCGTTCTCGAGGTGCAGGGCCCTCTGAAAGACACCATCCACACGGTGCAGTCTATGGAGCCGTTCCACATTCAGAAGCTGAACGACCTTATCGACAGCACGCGCTCTGCCCTCTCCACCGCTTCGGACCTTCTCGATGAGGCCGACGACGTGCTGCCTCAGCTCCCCTCCATGCTCGGCGCAAATGGAGAGACAAAAACCTACCTCGTGGTGGCCCTCAACAATGTGGAGACCCGCTCTTCTNGTGGCTTCCCTGGCTCCTGGGNACCCATGACGGTGACCGACGGCAAGATTGCCCTGGGCGACTTCTCTGCCATTCAGGGGCTGCGCCAGGAGGGGGGCACCGGNTTTTCTCCCACNGCAGAGGAGGTNCCCGCCTTCGACATGGGTAGCGTGTCCACCAACCCCGGCTCGTCGATGATGACGCCGCAGTTCCCTCGCGCCGCCGCGGCTGCCGCCCAGAGCTGGCTCGCCTTCATGGGGCAGGCCGTCAACGGCGTGGTGGCCATTGACCCGGTGTTTTTGCAGNCGCTNCTGGCGGTGACGGGGCAGTCGGTTGACGTGGGCGGCGTCCACGTGGACGGCTCCAACGCCGCCGCCGTACTCATGCACGACACCTACTGGAACCTTCCCGTGGAGGCCNAGGACGCCTTCTNTGCCGGGGTGGNCGGTNCGTCGTTCCAGGCGGTGTTTCAGGGTCTGGGCCATGCCGACAGCGGGGACCTCGCCAAGACCTTCATGGACGGGGCCCTCGCCCGCAACTTCCAGGTGTGGATGGCCGACGAGGCCCAGGAGGCCGCCATCGACGCTCTGGGTTTCTCGGGCGGGCTCGAGGACGACCCCGCCAAGCCGGTGCTGGGCACCTACACCAACGACTACACCTGGTCCAAGATGGACTGGTACCTCGACATGCGCACCTCCGTGGGCGAGGGCACCAAGAACCCTGACGGTTCCACCAGCTACCCGGTGACCACCACGGTCACCAACGCCATGACCGAGGCCGANGCGGCGTCGGCCCCCTACTACGTCTACGGAGGGAACCCCGACAAGCGCAGCCAGGGCGACATGCTCACCCATCTCTACCTGATGGCTCCGGCCGGTGGGTCCATTTCCAACGTCCAGGGTACCGGCGGTGTCTTCTCTGCGGCCCAGCATACCGTCTACGGCTTTGACGAGTGGACCTGCGCCCTCCAGGAGAACCCCGGGGAGACGACCACCGTCACCTACACGGTGACCACGTCGCCCCAGGCCACGGAGCCCCTTGCGGTGGACCGCACCCCTGCGGCCCGGACGTTCTCGTAAGGGAGGTCCCTGTTCCCTCCGTGAGCGGACCCGGCCCGCCTCCTCAAAATAGGCAACTTGTGCGACCATGGTGGCCCATGGGTTGTCCGGTTGGCGANGGANGGCGGGCTTTGNGGCTTCTTCTCATAGGAGAGCACATGGCCCCGCTCCAGAGCGTCGCCGCCCTGCGCTGGACCAAGCTCGGGAAGTACCTGGCCCTCGACCACGACGTCGAGGTCGACGTCCTCACCACCTACAAGGACTTCTCCGACCCCGCAGGCCGGTATCGCCGTGACGACACCCTCCTGGCAGACATGGAGCACTTTGGGACCTTCCATCTGTTGAGACCCCCGGTGGCCGTCCGGGCCTTTGCCGGGGNGAGGTCGTGGATGGCCCGGCTCCTCAGGGCCCGGGAGGACGACGGCCCCGTCCAAGCGGCCGTGACCTACAAGGGCGCCTTCGAGGACCTGANGTCCTTTGGCCGCCGGGTCGACCTGGCCCTCGNGCGCCTCCTCGCCGCCCGCGGNTCGGCCATGGACCTCTCCTCCTACGACGTGATCGTCTCAACGTGCGGNNCCGGTTGGCCCCATCTGGTGGCCCGGGCCGAGAAGCGCCGCCGCCCCGACGTGGTGTGGCTGGCCGATTTTCGCGACCCGGTGTCCCGCAACCCCGCCGACCGGCGTCTCTGCAAGGCCTACGGTGAGGTGGNGGCCTCCGCCGACGCCGCGCTCGCGGTGTCCGAGGGCCTCGTACCCCTGATCTTTGCCCGCCCCGGTCAGCCGGTCCACGTGCTCACCAACGGCTTCGACCCCGCCGACCGTCCCCGGCGTCCGGAGGGGGAGCGGCGCCCCCTCGACCGCTTCCGTGTCTCCTACACCGGCACCCTTTACCACCTTCCGTGGGAGACGGAAAACATCGCCACCGTGCTGCGCCTGCTCCAGGCCATGGTCGACGACGGGGAGGTCGACGGCGACCGCCTGGAGTTCGTCTATGCCGGGGCGAGCTCTGCGGTCTTCCGCTGCCAGGCGGCCACGGTGGAGGGCGTCTCCTTTCCCGTGCGGGACCTCGGGCTGCTCCCTCGCCACGAGGTGCTCGACCTCCAGCAGGCCTCGGCGCTGCTGGCGTTCTCCACGTGGAACACCTCCGCCCAGCAAGGGGTGATAACCGGCAAGCTCTGGGAGTACCTCATGGCCGGGGTGCCGGTGCTGGGGGCCTGCACGGGCGAGCTGAGCGGTTCGGAGGCGCGGCGGGTGGTGGAGTCGGCCCGGGCGGGCGTGGTCATGGAGGCCCCCACGGCCGCGGCCGACGCTGTACGGGCCCGCAGGTTTGTGGCGGGGCTCTACCGCCAGTGGCTCGAGGAGGGGACCACCTCTGTCGACGGGGATGCCGCTTATGTGGACAGCCACTCCTACCCGGCCTTGGCCGCCAGGCCCATGGACGAGGTCATTCTCCCGTTGACGGGGTCCCGGTCCCGGTCGTAGGCGGTGGTTTTCCGGGGACGTCACCTTTAAACTGTTGGAATCGTCCGGTTTGTTGGGAGGTGCCCATGCACACCGCCCGTCCTAAGCGCCGCACGGTATCCCGTCGAGGCTGCCGCCGCGGCCTCTGGGTCCTCTCCGTCGCCGCGGTCGCGGCGCTTCTCCTGCTGGTGGGCCTTCTCGTTCCTGCGGAGCCCTTCGCCAGGCCCTAAGCCCCGTCCCGGGCAGCCGTCACGGGATGCGCCCGACGTCGGTCCCGTCCCAATGGCCTTGTCCCAATGGTCGGACACTTTTGTCCCACCGGGGCGCTTCGGGTGCCGCACCCCTCTTTCCGCACCTGAATGCGGTTGAGGGCGGGTCTGCCGGGCCCGTATCGGCGAGAATCACCCTGCAACGCGTTCATACGGCGGATTTCCGCCCCTAGACGCATTCAGGTGCCGAGGAGGCCGGAGGAGGTCGCCCTCAGACGCGTTCAGGTTCCCTCTGGGGAACGGTGCCGAGGGGGCGGCCCTCCCCCGGGACGCCGCACGCACGCCCCAGCCC
>NZ_CAJMXC010000013.1:0-35563 GCF_905219715.1 Olsenella sp. CU969 | reverse complement strand
GCCGCCAAGTCGGCCAAGGCCTCCAAGGCCGCGGGCGGGGACGCCCCCATGCGGCCCTTCCACAACACGTGGGACGACTACTACGACCACGGCATGGCCGAGTTCCCCCTGCCCAGCCGCATGGTCTACTCGGCGGCGTGCGCCGTCGTGTACGGCTTCACGCGCCTGTACTGGCCCTGGCGTTTCGAGGACGCNGAGCCCCTCATGGAGGAGCTCGGGCGCCGCGACAAGGGCACCGTCGTGGTCATGAACCACGTCTCCATGGTCGAGCCGGTGATCTGTGTGGTCATGTTCTGGCGCCACGGCCTGCGCATCCGCCCGGTGTTCAAGAAGGAGTTCAACNGGAGCGACCTCACCCGGTGGGTCTTCACCCGGGTGGGCGGCATCCCCGTGGACCGCGGCACGGCCGACCTCAAGGCCGTGCGCCGGGCCAAGCGCGCCATCCAGCGCGGCGAGTCCGTGCTCATCTACCCCGAGGGCACCCGCATCCGCGACGACGACGGCACCGCCGACATCCACGGGGGCTTCGCCCTCATCGCCCGCATGGCCAAGACCGACGTCACCCCCATGGCTGTGGTGGGGGCCAGGGACGTCACCCCCGAGGGCAAGCGCCTGCCCCGGCCCCACCGCGTCTTCTTCAAGGTGGGCCGCCCCCTGAGGTTCGGCGCCCTCGGCGTCAAGGGGCGCCGAGAGCAGCTCGACGCCATGGAGCGACGCGCCATGGACCGCGTCTGGGAGCTCCGCGCCGAGCTCCGCCGCGAGCACCCGGGGGAGTGGTAGCCGTGGCCACCATCGTCGTGGCCGACCGCGCCGGGGCGTGCTTCGGCGTGGAGCGCGCCCTCTCCCTCGTGGACGGCGTCCTCTCGGCCGGCGGCACCCCCGTGCACACCATGGGGCCGCTCATCCACAACCCGCAGGTGGTGGCCTCCCTCGAGGAGCGCGGCGCCGACGCCGTGGACGACGGGGCCATCCGGGGGCTCCCGGCGGGCGACCGCCTCGTGCTCCGCAGCCACGGCGTCGTGCCCGAGGTGGCCGACGAGGCCGCGNCGGCCGGGCTCGAGGTCGTGGACGCCACCTGCCCCTACGTCAAGAAGGTGCACCGCGCGGCGCAGCGCCTGGCCGCCGAGGGCTACGAGGTGGTCGTGGTGGGCCAGGCCGGCCATCCCGAGGTCGAGGGCATCCTCGGCCACGCCCCCGGCGCCCACGTGGTGGGGTCCGCGGCGGACGCCCGGGCCCTGCCCGACGCCAGGCGGGTGGGCGTGGTGGTGCAGACCACCACGGAGAAGGGCCTCCTCGACGAGGTGGTCTCCGAGCTCCTCGCGAGGTTCGGCGAGGTGCGCGTGCACAACACCATCTGCGAGGCCACCCGCGAGCGCCAGGAGGCGGCCGCGCGCCTGGCCGACTCCGTGGACGCCATGGTGGTCATCGGTGGCAAGAACTCCGCCAACACCACGCGCCTGGCCGAGATCTGCGCCGGCCGCGTGCCCACGTGCCACGTGGAGTCCGCCTCCGAGCTGGACCCCGCGTTCCTCGCCGGCGNGGACACCGTGGGCGTCACCGCCGGCGCCTCCACGCCCGCGNNGCAGATCCACGAGGTCGTGGAGGCCCTCGAGGCCATGGTGGGCGAGGGCCGGTGAGCGAGCAGCGGCAGCGGGCCGACTACGGCCGCCAGNAGCTCCCGNTGCTCGGCGCCTGGGTGGCCTCCGTGGAGGAGGGGAGCCCCGCGTGGGAGGCCGGGCTCGAGCCGGGCATGCGTGTGGACGCCGTGAACGGCGTGCCCCTGGACGACATCATCACCTGGCGCTGGGAGGCCGACGGCGCCTCCGTGGACCTCGACGTCGCCGTGGTGGGGGAGGACGGCTCCGAGGAGGCCTGCGCCTGCACCCTCGAGCGCGGGCCCGGCCAGGACTGGGGCCTCGCCTTCTCCGACGTGCTGTTCGACGGCATCCGCACCTGCCGCAACGCCTGCGTCTTCTGCTTCATGGCCATGCTGCCCGAGGGCATGCGCGACTCGCTCTACCTGCGCGACGACGACTACCGCCTGAGCTTCCTCCAGGNGAACTTCGTGACGCTCACCAACGTGGGCGACGACGACCTGGANCGCATCGGCTCGTACCGCCTCTCGCCCATGAACGTGAGCATCCACGCCGTGTCCCACGGGGCCCGGCGGGCCATGNTGGGCCGCAACGAGNCCCGGGGCCTCGAGGTGCTCGAGCGCCTGTGCGACGAGGGCATCGAGGTCCACGCCCAGGTGGTGCTCTGCCCGGGCCTCAACGACGGCGAGGAGCTGCTCCGCACCCTCGACTACGTGGAGGCGCGCCCTGCCGTCACCTCTCTCGCCATCGTGCCCATGGGCTACACCAAGAACTCGCCCTTCACGAGGAGCTACNCCGACGACCCCGAGGCCGCCCGCGCCGTGGTGGAGGCCGTGGCGCCCTACCAGGGGCGCGCCCGCGCCACCCTGGGCATCACGCGGTTCCAGCTCTCGGACGAGTTCTACGTGGCCGCCCGCCTGGACCCGCCGCCCGCCGAGGACTACGACGGCTACCCGCAGTTCTACGACGGCATCGGCATGCTCAGGAGCTTCATCGACGATACCTCCCGCGTGGTGGCGGAGCTGCCCGGGAGGGCGGCCGCGGTCGCCGGCGCCCTGGAGCGTGACGACCTCGGGCTCCTGCTCGTGTGCGGCGAGGCCGCCGAAGGCGTGTACCGCGGCTTCCTCGAGGGGGTCGGCTGGGCGCCCCGGGCCGAGGCCTTCGCCGTGCGCAACGACTACTTCGGCGGCGACGTCAACGTCACCGGCCTCATCGTGGCCGAGGACATCCTCGCCCAGCTGCCGGCCGACCTGTCGCGCACCGTGGTGGTGCTGCCCGACCTCATGCTCAACTTCGACTCCGTGACCCTCGACGGCATGGCCGCGGCGGACGTCGTCGCGGCCCTCGCCGAGCGCGGCGGGGATGCCTTTTTCATCGAGACGCTGCCGGAGAGCCTCGTGGACGGCGTTTACGGGCACCTGCTGAACGGGTAACAAGCATAATCAAGGGGTTATGTCGGAACTGCCGAGGAGTGATCCATGCCCAAACCCATCGTCGCCGTCGTGGGCCGCCCCAACGTGGGCAAGTCCACCCTGGTAAACCGCATCGCCCAGGGTCGCGACGCCATCGTCCACGAGTCGCGCGGCGTCACGCGCGACCGCTCGTACCACGAGGCCGACTGGAACGGCGTGGAGTTCGTGCTCGTAGACACCGGCGGCATCGAGACCGGCCGCACCGACGACGCCTTCTCCGGCCGCATCCGCGAGCAGGCCCTCGCCGCCGTGGAGGAGGCCGACGCCATCGTGTTCGTGGTGGACGGCCGCANNGGCGCCACCGAGGAGGNCGAGGCCGTGGNGCGCATCCTGCGCCGCAGCGACAAGCCCGTCTTCCTCTGCGTCAACAAGGTGGACGACCCCACCAACGAGGCGGCGCTCTGGGACTTCTACTCCCTGGGCCTCGACGAGCCCCGCGCCCTCTCGGCGCTCCACGGCACCGGCACGGGCGACCTGCTCGACGACCTCGTGGGCTCCTTCCCCGAGGAGGTGGCCCACGACGACGTCTACCCCGAGGGCACCGTCAACATCGCCATCATCGGCCGCCCCAACGTGGGCAAGTCGTCGCTCGTCAACCGCATCGCCGGCCGCACCCGCTCCATCGTGAGCGACGTCGCCGGCACCACGCGCGACGCCGTGGACATCGTGGTGGAGCGCGACGGCGTGCCCTTCCGCATCGTCGACACCGCCGGCATGCGCAAGCGCTCCGTGGTCCACGAGGACATCGAGTACTACTCCATGGTCCGCGGCCTGCGNGCCATCGACGAGGCCGACGTCTGCCTCCTCG
The DNA here is from genome assembly GCF_905219715.1 of Olsenella sp. CU969. Taxonomy (NCBI): domain Bacteria; kingdom Bacillati; phylum Actinomycetota; class Coriobacteriia; order Coriobacteriales; family Atopobiaceae; genus Olsenella; species Olsenella sp. CU969. The sequence goes on along the minus strand of NZ_CAJMXC010000013.1, from coordinate 31,688 downwards.
TGGTCGACTCCTCCGAGGGCATGACCGAGCAGGACCAGAAGATCGCCGGCCTCGCCATCGAGCGCGGCTGCGCCCTCGTGGTGCTGCTCAACAAGTGGGACCTCGCCGACACCGACCGCAAGCGCGAGGAGTGCGTCATGTCGGTGGACCGCCGCCTGGACTTCGCCCCCTGGGCGCCCCGGCTGCGCATCTCCGCCCTCACCGGCCGCTCCGTCGACAAGATCTGGGCCCTCGTGGCGCAGGTCTGCGAGAACCGCTCGCGCCAGGTGCCCACGTCGGCCCTGAACGACCTGCTGCAGCGTCTGCGCGAGACCGGCCACACCGTGTCGCGCGACCGCAAGCGCCTGCGCATCATGTACGGCACCCAGACGGGGTCGAGGCCCCCCGNCTTCGCGTTCTTCTGCAACTACCCCGAGGTGGTCGACGACAACTTCCGCCGTTACCTCGAGAACCGGCTCCGGGAGAACTTCNACCTNGAGGGNACCCCGGTGCGTCTCCGCTTCCGTAGAAAGGACTCGTGACCGCCATGGGCACCCCCGTAACGCTCGTCCTGCTCCTGCTGATGCTCGCCACCTACTGCATCTGCGGGATNCCCTTCGGCCTGATCTTCGGCGACGCGGACGGCGTCGATGTGCGCACCAAGGGCTCCGGCAACATCGGCACCACCAACGTGGCGCGCGAGGTCGGTCCCAAGGCCGCCGCCCTCACGCTGGCCTGCGANGTGNCAAAGGGCTTCGNGNGCACGTTCCTCGGCACGTGGGTGCTGGCGTTCTTCTGCTTCGGCGGCGACGTCTCCCAGGCGCTGCCCATGGGCGCGTGGTCCTGGACCGGCGCCTGCCTGTTCCTGGCCGCCGTCTGCGGCCACGTCTTCTCGCCGTACCTGCGCTTCCGGGGCGGCAAGGGCATCGCCGNGGGGTTCGGCGCNGCCCTCGGCATCTCGTGGCCCATCGCCCTCGGCCTGCTCGTGGTGTGGGCGCTCTGCACCGTGCCGTCCAAGGTCGTGAGCCTGGGGTCCGTGGCCGCCGCCGTGGCCCTGCCGTTCCTCGCGTTCTTCCTCTACCAGCCCTNCTCCTGGGCCTTCGAGCTGCCGTTCGTCGTCGTCGCCGTGGTCGTGGTCTGGGCGCACCGCCAGAACATCGCCAAGATGCGCTCCGGTGACGAGTCNACCTTCNCCATGAGGACCGGCGACGCCCCCTCCGAGGCCGTGGCCGCCGAGGCCGCCGCCCGCGCCGACGTCTCCGTCTCCGGCACCGACGACGCCCCGTCGCGCCTGCAGCGCGCCGAGCGCGCGGAGGTGGCCGAGGACGCCGCCGTGGACGCCGGGGAGCGCGCCGAGTCCGTCGAGCGGGTGCAGGAGGCCGCCGAGGAGGCTGCCGAGCGGGACGCCTCCCGGGTCCCCGCGCCCGGCACCGGCCTGTTCTTCGGCGACGAGGAGGCCGTGACCCGGCACATCGAGGACGAGACCGGAAAGGGTGAGTGACATGGCTGGCACCGTGTGCGGCAAGGTCGCCGTCGTAGGCATGGGCTCCTGGGGCACGGCCGCGGCCGNGCTCCTCGCCCGGAACGCCGGCGAGGTCTGCGGCTGGGGCCTTGAGGAGGAGGTCGCCCGCGGCATCTCCGAGGGGCACCGCAACCCGCTCTACCTGCCCTCCTACGAGCTGCCGGCCAACGTGCGCGCCACCTCCTCCATGGGGGAGGCGCTGGACGGCGCCGACGCCGTGGTCGTCGTGGTTCCCTCCGCCTTCATGCGCCCCACCGCCGAGAGGCTCGCGCCGCTCCTGGGCGACGACGTCCCGGTCTGCGTGCTCACCAAGGGCGTCGAGCCCGGGACCATGATGCTCATGANCCAGGTGGTGGCCGACGTCTGCGGCGGGCCGNGCCGGATGGCGTNCNTCTCGGGCCCCACCCACGCCGAGGAGATCTGCCAGGGCAAGCCGGCCGCGGCCGTGGTGGCCGCCGCCTCCGACGCCGTGGCCGACCTCTTCCGCTCGCTGTTCATCGCCCCCTCCTTCAGGGCCTACGTGTCGTCCGACATGGTGGGCGTGGAGGCCTGCGGCGCCGTGAAGAACGTGGTGNCCATCGCCTGCGGCATCGCCCGCGGCCTCGAGCTCGGCGACAACACGAGCGCCGTGCTCATGACCCGCGGCCTGGCCGAGATCGGCCGCCTGGCCTGCGCCATGGGCGCTGAGCCCATGACCTGCATGGGCCTCGCCGGCATGGGCGACCTCGCCACCACCTGCATGTCGCCGCACTCCCGCAACCGCACGTTCGGCGCCGCCCTCGTGGCGGGGGAGACCCTGGACGAGTACCAGGCTCGCACCCGCATGGTGGTGGAGGGCGCCGCCGCTGCCCGCTCCGCCCACGAGCTGGCCGGGAGGCTCGGCGTGGACGCCCCCATCGTGGCCGCCGTGCACGCCGTGCTCTACGACCACGCGCCCCTCCAGGGCGAGATGCGCCGCCTTCTCGACCGCATGCCCTACGACGAGTNCTACGGACTGGGAGGCGACGCCCGATGACGAACCGCCGAGGAGTACCCATGGAAGANGCGCCCGTCCTCATCGCCCNGTCGCTGCTCTCGGCGGACCTGCTCGACCTCCGCTCGGAGCTCGAGGCCATCGAGACGGCCGACTGGGCCCACATCGACGTCATGGACGGACACTACGTGCCCAACCTCACGTTCGGCCCCGCTATGGTGGCCGCGGTGAGGCGCCAGGGCGACCTCGCGGCCGACGTCCACCTCATGGTCACCAACCCCGACGAGTGCGTGGGCCTCTACCTCGACGCCGGCGCCGACGTCGTGAGCTTCCACATGGAGGCGGCGCGGCACCCGCACCGCATCGTGTCCCAGATTCACGCCGCCGGCGCCAAGGCCGCCGTGGCCCTCAACCCCGGCACGCCCGTGGGCGCCCTCGAGGCGCTCCTCGGCGAGCTCGACATGGTGCTGGTCATGAGCGTCGACCCGGGCTTCGGTGGGCAGTCGTTCATCCCGTCCACCCTCGGCAAGCTCCGCGACCTCCGCAGGCTCTGCGAGCGGGTGGGCGCGGCGCCGCTCGTGGAGGTGGACGGCGGCGTGGGCGACGTCAACGCCGCCGACATCGTGGCCGCCGGCGCCGACGTGCTCGTGGCCGGTAGCTCCGTGTTCGGGAGGCCCGACCGCGCCGCGGCGGTCGAACGCCTGCGCCGGGCCGGGTACCTCGGAAGGACGGGGCGCGCCTGACATGGACCGTCGATTCGTCTACCTCGACTACGCGGCCTCGGCGCCCCTACGGCCCGAGGCAGTGGCCGCCNGCTCCGCCTACGAGGCCGAGCCCTGGGCATGCGCCAACCCGAGCTCCCTCCACACCNTCGGCCGCGAGGCCCAGGCGGCTCTCGAGGGCGCGCGGCGCACCGTGGCCGCGTGCCTGGGGTGCGGGTTCCGCCCCATGGACGTCTCGTTCTGCGGGGGCGGCACCGAGGCCAACAACCTCGGGGTCGTCGGCCTCGCCGAGGGCGCCCGCGAGCGCGACCCCGGGCGGCGCCGCGTGGTGCTGAGCGCCGTGGAGCACGACTCCGTCATCGATCTCGCCTCGCCCCTCAAGGCTCGGGGCTTCTCCGTGGACGTGGCCTCGCCCGACCCCTCGGGCGCCGTGGGCCCCGACCGCGTGGCCCCGCTCCTGGGCGACGACGTGGCCCTCGTCTGCCTCATGGCCGCCAACAACGAGACGGGCGTCGTGCAACCCGTGCCCGCCGTCGCCGAGGCCGCCAAGGCCTNGGGCGCCCTCGTGTTCGTGGACGCCATCCAGGCGTTCGGCCGCATCCCGCTCAGGCTCTCCCCCGTGGACGGGGTCTCGATCGCCGGCCACAAGATCGGCGCCCCCCAGGGCAACGCGGCCCTGGCCGTGCGCGGCGGNGCANCCTACCGCAACCAGGAGTTCGGCGGCGGTCAGGAGGGCGGCCGGCGCCCCGGGACCCCCGACGTCGCCGGCGCCGTGGCCCTCGCAGCGGTCTCCGAGCTCTGCGTGGGCGCCATCCCCGAGGTGCGCCCCGCGGTGGCAGCCCTCGCCCGGGGGGTCTACGGGCGCCTCTGCGCGCCGGGCACGGGCATCCGGCCCACGGCCGGCGCCGAGGTGGGGGACGACCGCCTGCCCGGCATCGTGTCGGTGGTGGTGGAGGGCGTGGAGTCCGAGACCCTCATCCTCGCCCTCGACNCCGCGGGCTTCGAGGTGTCGGCCGGCTCCGCCTGCAGCTCCGGCTCCCTCGACCCGAGCCACGTGCTCACGGCCATGGGCATCCCGCGCGACCTCGCCCTGGGGTCGCTGCGCGTCTCGTTCGACGAGCGCGTGGACCCGGCCGACCTCGACGNCTTCNGCGACGAGCTCCTGGCCGTCGTCGCGCGCTGGCGCTAGGGTAGGGGGCGGGCGGCCCCGGATTCTCCCCGGCACCCGCGGAACGTTCTACGGGTGGTTTTTCTACCCGCGGAGGCTTCCGCGAGCGGTTTTCCAGTCCTCNGGCACCCGCAGAAGGTCCTGCGGGTGCCCTCGTACCCGTGGAAGGTCCTGCGGGTGGGCCGGTCGTCGCGCGGCGTCCCGTCGGGCCGCGCTTGTGGAAGGGGTGGTGGCGTGAGGGTTCTCGTGGGCCTGTCGGGAGGGGTGGACTCCTCCGCTACGGTGGCCCGGCTCCTGGCCCGGGGCCACGAGGTCGTGGCCGCGACGCTCGTCATGGCCCGCGGGGGCGTCCCCGTTCCGCCCGACGACGCCATGGNCCGCGCCCGGGCCCTCTGCGCCTCGCTCGGCGTGGAGCACCACGCCGTGGACGTCTCCGACGCCTTCGAGCGGCGGGTGTGCGCCCCCTTCGCCGAGGCCTACGCGGCGGGGATTACGCCGAGCCCCTGCGTGGCCTGCAACCGCTCCGTGAAGGTGGCCTCCCTCCTCGACCTCGCCGACTCCCTCGGCTGCGACCGGGTGGCCACGGGCCACTACGTCAGGCTCGTGGCGGGCGACGACGGCGTCACCCACGTGGCCCGGGCCGAGGACCGCTCCAAGGACCAGAGCTACTACCTCTGCGAGCTGTCCCCGGCACAGGTGGCCCGGCTCCTTGCGCCCCTCTCGGGCGCCACGAAGTCCGAGGTCAGGGCGGAGGCCCGCGCCGCCTCCCTGCCCGCCGCCGACGCCCCCGACTCCATGGGTGTGTGCTTCGCCCCCGGCGGTGACTACCGTGCGTTCCTCNGGGGGCGGCNCCCCGACGCCTTCGAGCCCGGGGACATCGTGGACGAGGAGGGGCGCGTGCTCGGCCGCCACGGTGGCATCGCNGGGTTCACCGTGGGCCAGCGCAAGGGGCTGAACATCCGCACCGGCGGCGGCCCGTGGTTCGTCTCGTCCGTGGACCCGGCCACCCGCCAGGTCCGCGTGGGCACGGGCGTGCGCCCGCTCAGGGCGTCGTTCCCACTCACCGGGGTCGTCCTCGGCCACGACCCGGCGTGGTACCGGGGGCGCGACCTCCTCGTGCAGACCCACCACCGCGGCCGCCCGGAGCCGGCGACCGTCACCGTCACCGCCCCCGGCGAGGCCCTCGTGGGGCTCGCCGGCCCCGGCACCCTCGCGGCCCCGGGCCAGACCTGCGCCGTCTACGACGGCGACACCGTGGTCGCCGGGGGTACCATAGCCTGACCCTCCGCCAACCCGCCGAAGGAGGCACCGTGCTCGTTTCCGACATCGAGGCCATGCTCTTCAGCGTTTTCCCCCGCGACCTCGCCGAGCCCTGGGACCGCGTGGGCCTCTCCGTAGGCGACCCTTCCGCCGGGGTCACCGGCGTGGCCTGCGCGCTCGACCCGCTGCCCGACACCCTGGCCCGCGCCGCGGCGCAGGGCTGCAACGTCCTCGTGACCCACCACCCGGCCTTCCTCGAGGCCCCCGGCACCGTCACGCCGTCCGTCGCCACGTCGTCGCTCGGCGGCAGCCTCGTGTGGGAGGCCGCGCGCCTGGGCGTCTCGCTCATCGCCATGCACACGAACCTCGACCGCTCCGCGGCCGCGCTGGCGGTGCCCACGCGCCTCACCAACCTGCATGCGGTCGGCAGGCTGGAGGAGCCCNACGGCTTCGGCGCCGTCCTCGACGGCGAAGGCCTCACGGCGGCGGAGCTCGCCGAGCGCTTCGGCGAGGCCTACGGCTGCCCGCCCACGCTCTACGGCGACCCGGACGCCCCCTGCACGCGGGTGGGGTTCTGCTCTGGGTCTCTCGGCGACCTCTGGGAGANCGCCGTGGCCCAGGGCTGCCAGGCCGTGGTCACGGGGGAGCTCGGCTACCATCGGGTGCTGGCCGCCGTGGAGGCCGGGTGCGCGGTTATACTGTTGGGGCACGACGTGTCGGAGCTGCCCTACGCCCGCCTGCTGGCAGCCAGTGTCGCCGAGCGCCAGGACTCGGTGCCCGTGGTGACCCTGGCGGAGCAGGCACACTGGCGCATCTGCCTCGACCCACGTTCCATAGGCCGATGAATGCCGCCCCGCGCCCCGGGGCCGAGAATCCGAGGGGACTGCCCATGACCGACGCCGACGCCCTGCGACGACTCCAAGAGATCGACCTCGAGCTCCTCCGCATCTCCAAGGAGGGCAGGGAGCTGCCCCAGCGGGCCAAGATCGATGCCGCCAAGGCCGCCCGCAAGAAGGTGGACGGCGAGCTCACCAAGATCGTGGGCCAGCGCAAGGACCTCGAGATCGAGCTCAACGACCTCGGGCACCGGCGCCGGGACTGNGAGCGCCANNTCGACGAGATCTCGGCCTCCCAGGACGGCGCCTCCGACTACCGCGCCGCGGCCGACCTCGAGGCGCGCCTCACCACGATCGCCAAGAAGCTCGAGCGCATCGACTTCGNGNCTGACGCCGNGNCCGAGCGCCTCATCACCGCCGAGCGCGCCGAGAAGAACGCCCGCGGCCTCCAGGAGCGCCTGGACACCGAGACCGCGTCGCTCGCCGCCTCCGCCAAGGAGGCCCTGCTCGCCCTGCGCGACCGCCAGNAGGCCCTGACCCGCGAGCGTGAGTCGATCTCCGGCTCGCTGCCGCCCGAGCTGCAGCTCCGCTACATCAAGGCGAGAAAGCGCTTCGGCACCGTGGCCGTAGAGACCCTGGACGGCAATAAGCCCTCGGCCTGCCGCGTCACGCTGCAGCCGTCGCAGTACTCCGACCTCAAGCGCCGCGCCCAGCCGGTGGACGAGTGCCCCTACTGCCACCGCATCCTGATCACCGACTTCTCCTGACCCGCGAGGTTCCGACCTANGAACGTTGTTCTTGGCGTCACCGGCTGCATAGCCGCCTACCAGGCCGCCGAGGTGTGCCGCGGCCTGCAGAAGGCGGNCTGCGAGGTGCGGGTGGCCATGACCGAGGCCGCCACGCGCTTCGTGGGGACCGCCACCTTCGNGGGGCTCACCTCCGTGCCCGTGGCCAGGAACGTCTTCGACTGGCCCCCCTCTCCCATCCCGCACATCGATCTCGGCGAGTGGGCCGACGCCTTCCTCGTGTGCCCCTGCACGGCCGACGTCCTCGCCAAGCTCGCCTGCGGCANCGCGGACGACTGCCTCACCTCGGCGGCCCTCGCCACCACGGCCCCCGTGCTCGTGGCCCCGGNCATGAACGTGCATATGTGGCAGAACCCGGCCACCCAGGCCAACGTCNCCNCGCTGCGCTCNCGGGGCGCAGGGGTGGTCNTGCCGGTCTCGGGCCGTCTGGCCTGCGGCGACGTGGGGGAGGGCAAGCTCGCTCCCGTGGACGACGTCGTGGCCGCCGTGCTCGCGCTCCGCGACCGCCCCCTCGCCGGGACNTGCGTGCTCGTCACCGCCGGGCCCACCCACGAGGCCATCGACCCCGTGCGCTACATCGCCAACGCCTCGTCGGGCAAGATGGGTTACGCCGTGGCGGCCGAGGCCGCGCGCCGCGGCGCCGAGGTGTGCCTGGTCTCAGGTCCCACGTCGCTTCCCTGCCCGGCGGGCGTGACGCGCGTCGACGTGGTCTCCGCGGCCGACATGCGCGACGCCGTCATGGCACGCGCCCCCTGGGCCGACGTCGCCGTGTGCGCCGCCGCCGTGGCGGACTACACCCCCGCCGCCCCAGCCGACCACAAGCTCAAGAAGGCCGAGGGGCGCCTCGGCTCGGTGGAGCTCGTGGAGACGGCCGACATCCTGGCCGGCCTCGCGGCGTCCGGGGAGGTGGGCTACGTGGTGGGCTTCGCCGCCGAGACCCGCGACCTCCTCGACAACGCCCGGGCCAAGCTCGCCTCCAAGGGTGTGGACCTCCTCGTGGCCAACGACGTTTCCCGGCCCGACTCCGCCTTCGGCTCCGACACCGACCACGTGTGGCTCGTGGACGACGCCGGCGCCGAGGAGCTCGACACCCTGACCAAGGCCGAGGTGGCCGCGGACATCTGGGACCGCGTCCAGGCCGACCTCGGCCGCGAGGGGGGTGCCGCGTGATGCCGTACATCGGGTGCCACCTCTCCACCACCAAGGGCTACCGCGCCATGGGGGCCACGGCCCTCGAGATCGGGGCCGACACCTTCGCGTTCTTCCNCCGCCCGCCGCGCGGTGGCGCCATGCGCGCCCTTGACCGTGAGGACCTGGACGGCCTGCTCGCCGTCATGGGCGACAACGGGNTCGGACCCCTCGTGGCCCACGCCCCCTACGTGTACAACCTCGCCTCGGCCAAGGACGAGGTGCGCGAGCGCACCCGGCAGACCATGGCCGAGGACATCGAGCGCCTGGAGCTCATCCCCGGGTGCCTCTACAACTTCCACCCCGGCTCCCACGTGGGCCAGGGTGCCGAGCGGGGCGTGGAGCTTGTGGCCGAGGGCCTCAACGACGTGCTCCGCGAGGGTCAACGCACCAAGGTGCTCCTCGAGACCATGGCCGGCAAGGGCTCCGAGCTCGGCCGCTCCTTCGAGGAGCTCGCGGCCATCATCGACGCCGTGGAGCTGGACGGGCTCGTGGGCGTGTGCCTCGACACCTGCCACGTCTCCGACGGCGGCTACGACGTCGCGGCNGACCTNGGCGCCGTCCTCGACGNGTTCGACTCCGTGGTGGGGCTCGACCGCCTCATGGCGCTCCACCTCAACGACTCCAAGAACCCCGTGGGCTCCCACAAGGACCGCCACNAGCGCCTGGGCCTNGGCACCATCGGGCTCGACCTCTTCGAGGCCGTGGTGCGCGAGCCCCGCCTGGCGGGGCTGCCCATGATCCTGGAGACCCCCAACGACCTGGCCGGCTACGCCGAGGAGATCGCGGTCCTCCGCGCCGCCGCCGAGGAGGCGTGNCACCTTGGAGATCCTCATCGGCCTCGAGGACGTGAGCCTCGAGTGGCCCGGGAAGCACGTGCTCGTGGACCAGACCGCGACGGTGGCCGCCGGCGACCGCTGCGGCATCGTGGGCCGCAACGGCGACGGCAAGTCGAGCCTCCTGCGCCTCATCGACAAGACCCTGGAGCCAGACTCCGGCCGCGTGACGTGGCGCAACGGCATCTCCGTTGGCATGCTCGGCCAGGCGGACGCCCTGGACGACGGCGCCTNGGTGGCCGAGGCCGTCTTCGGCGACGTCCTCCGCTACGAGTGGGCGTCCGACCCCGCCTGCCGCTCGATCGCGGGGGCGCTCCTCGGCGGCATCCCCCTCGACGACACGGTGGGGCACCTCTCGGGCGGCCAGCGCCGCCGCGTGGACCTCGCCCGCGTGCTCGTGGGGCGCTGGGACGTCCTGCTCATGGACGAGCCCACCAACCACCTCGACATGGAGGGCATCCGCTGGCTCGCCGACCACCTGCGGCACCGGTGGCCCGAGGGCCAGGGGGCGCTGCTCTGCGTGACCCACGACCGCTGGTTCCTCGACGAGGTCTGCACCTCCATGTGGGAGGTGCACGACGGGCGCATCGACCCGTTCGAGGGCGGCTACTCCGCCTACATCCAGCAGCGCGTGGAGCGCGAGCGCCAGGCCCGAAGGACCGAGGAGCGCCGCCAGAACACGCTGCGCCGCGAGCTCGCCTGGCTCTCCCGCGGGGCCCAGGCGCGCTCCTCCAAGCCCAAGTTCCGCATCAAGGAGGCCCTGGCCCTCGTGGCCGACGACCCGCCCCTGCGCAACGAGCTCGAGCTCAAGCGCCTCTCGGTGGCGCGCCTCGGCAAGCAGGTCTTCGAGCTCAAGGGGGTCGCGGCCGGCCACTCCGGCTCCGCGCCCGTGGTGAGCGGCCTCGACTGGCTCATAGGCCCGGGTGAGCGCATCGGCATCCTGGGGGCCAACGGCGCCGGGAAGACCACGCTGCTCGAGACCGTGCTCGGCAACCTTCGCCCCCTGGCGGGCACCGTCAGGCGCGGCAAGTCCGTGCGCATCGGCCGCATGGACCAGCAGCTCGAGAACTTTGGCGACAAGGGCGACTGGACCGTGGCCGATCTCCTCGGGCAGTACCGCCGCACCTGCGTCATCGGCGGGAAGGAGCAGTCCACGACGTCGCTCCTGGAGAGCCTGGGGTTCGAGTCCAAGGAGACGCTCACGCGCCTCAAGGACCTCTNGGGCGGCCAGCGCCGGCGCCTCGCGCTGCTCTGCGTGTTGCTCGAGGAGCCCAACGTCCTCGTGCTCGACGAGCCGGGCAACGACCTCGACACCGACATGCTCGCCGTCATGGAGTCGCTTCTCGACGAGTGGCCCGGCACGCTGCTGCTCGTGACCCACGACCGCTACCTCATGGAGCGCGTCACCGACGACCAGTACGCCATCGTGGGCGGCACCCTGCGCCACATGCCCGGCGGTGTGGACCAGTTCCTCGCCCTGCCGCACGCTGCCGCCGGGGGGCTCGACACCTCCGGGCCCGAGGCCGCTCCCAAGGCGGCCGCCGCGCCCGGCGCCATGACCAACTCCGAGCGCCGCGACCTCAAGCGGAGGCTCGACTCCGTGGCACGGCGCCTGGAGAGGCTCCGTGACGAGCCTGCCGCCATCGAGGCCGAGATGGCGGCGGCCGACGGCAGCGACTACGAGGCCCTCGGCGCGCACCAGGGGCGCCTCGACGCCGCGAGGGGAGAGATCTCGTNCCTCGAGGACGAGTGGCTCGAGCTCGCCGACCGCCTGGGCGTGGAGTAGGCCATGGCGGAGCTCGCGAGGCGGTTCTTCGGCCCCTACCGGCGCTGGCTNGTGCTCGGCCCGCTCATGAAGNCGCTCGAGGTNGTGTTCGACCTGCTCACGCCCCTGGTCATCGCCTGGATGATCGACTCGGGCGTGCGGCGGGGGGACGCCTCGGTGGTGACCCGCGGGGCCGTGGCCCTCGTGGCCTTCGCCTTCTGCGGGTTCGGCTTCACGCTCGTGTGCCAGAAGNTGGCGTCCCTGGCGAGCNAGGGCNNGGGCACCGACATCCGGCGCGAGCTCTTCGCCGTGGTCAACCGCTTCTCCTTCGCCGACGTGGACCGCTTCGGCACGCCGTCGCTCATCACCCGCATCACCAACGACGTCAACCAGCTCCAGGTGGCCGTGGCCATGCTCATCCGCCAGGNCATCNGCTGGCCGGTGCTGGCCGTGGGCGCCATCGTGTGCGCCCTGGCGCTCGACCCCGTGCTGGGGTCGGTCTTCTGCCTGTGCCTGCCGGCCACGCTGCTGGTGTTCTACCTTGTCATGCGCCGGAGCATCCCGTACTTCGTCTCCATGCAGGCCAAGCTCGACCGCATCGGCACCATCGTGCGCGAGGCCCTGGCCGGCGTGCGCGTGGTCCGCGCCTTCTCCCGCGAGGGGTTCGAGGAGCGGCGCTTCGAGCGGGCCGCGACCGACCAGGCGGCCGACGCCGTCGCGGCCGGGCGCCTCTCGGCGCTGCTCAACCCCGCCACCTTCCTCATCCTCGACGTGGGGGTGTGCGCCATCCTCTGGCTCGGTGCCGGGCAGGTCTTTGCCGGGGACCTCGAGCAGGGCGAGCTCATGGCCCTCATCGGCTACATGAACCAGNTGCTCGTGTCCGTGGCCTACANNGNCAACCTCGTNGTCATCTTCACCCGCGCCCAGGCCTCCGCCGGCCGCGTGGCCGAGGTGNTCGACTNGGAGCCCANCGTNCGCGACCCCGGCGGCCCCGTGCCCGCGCCCGTCGCGTGCGCCCCGGCCGTGGCCTTCGAGGGCGTCTCGTTCACCTACCCCGGGGGCGGCAGGCCCGCCCTCGACGGCATCACGGTGTCGATCGGCCCCGGCGAGGTCCTGGGCGTCATCGGGGGCACCGGGTCGGGCAAGTCCACCCTCGCCGACCTCGTGGGGCGCTTCTACGACGTCTCGTCCGGCTCGGTGTCCGTGCTCGGCACCGACGTGCACGCGTGGCCTTTCGCGGGGCTCCGGTCGGCGGTGTCGTTCGTCCCCCAGGAGTCGGCACTGCTGTCCGGCACCATACGCGGCAACCTGCTGTGGCGAGACGGCTCGGCCACCGACGACGAGCTCTGGGAGGCCCTCGAGCGGGCGCAGGCCGCTNACTTCGTGCGGGGGCGCCCCGAGGGGCTCGACGCCCCGGTGGAGGCCGGCGGCAGGAACTTCTCCGGCGGCCAGCGCCAGCGCCTCTGCATCGCCCGCGCCCTCGTGGGCTCGCCGCAGGTGCTCGTCATGGACGACGCCGCCTCGGCCCTGGACTTCGCCACCGACGCCAGGCTCCGCGTTGCCCTCGGCTCCTGGGAGGGCGGCCCGGCGCGCATCGTCGTCTCGCAGCGCGTGGCCTCCGTGCGCCACGCCGACCGCATCCTCGTGCTGGNCCGCGGCCGGGTGGCCNGCNTCGGCACCCNCGCCGAGCTCGTGGAGACGTGCCCCGTCTACCGCGAGACGTGCCTGTCCCAGCTCGAGCGCGAGGAGGTGCTGGCATNAGGTGGGTGGACGNCGCCCCGCGCGAGGTTCTCGCGCGCATCGTCTCCTACGTGCGGCCCCACCGAGGGCTCGTGGCCNCGGCGTTCCTCACGGCCGTGGGGTCCCAGGGCNTGGCGCTCACGGTGCCGGTGCTCGTGGGCCTGGCCATCGACGCCGTCGTGGGGCCGGGTCAGGTGGCCTGGGGCGATCTCGCGTGGCTCATGGGGTGTCTCGCCTGCGTGGTGGCCGCCGTGGCGCTGCTCCAGTGGCTCCAGGGCTACACCACGAGCCGTCTCACCTACGATACCGTGCGCGACCTCCGCGACGCCGCCTACGGCAAGTTCCGCCGGCTCCCGGTCTCCTACATCGACGACCACCCCCACGGCGACATCATGTCCCGCGTGGTCAACGANGCCGACGCCGTGGGCGACGGCCTCCTCCAGGGCGTCCAGCAGCTCTTCTGCGGCGTGGTGGCCGTGGTGGGCACCCTGGCGTTCATGTTCTGGATCTCGCCCGCCATCGCCGTGGTCGTCGTGGTGGTCACGCCCGTCTCGGTACTCGTGGCCGCCTTCATCGCCAAGGTGGGGCACACGAGCTTCGCCGCCCAGCAGGAGATCCAGGGCGACCTCGGCGGCTATGTGGAGGAGCATGTCTCCAACCAGCGGCTCCTCTGGGCCTTCGGCCGCGCCGGGGAGGCCGAGAAGGGCTTCGCCGCCCTCAACGACCGCCTCTACACCGTGGGCGAGCGGGCGCAGTTCGCGGGGTCGCTCACCAACCCCGGCACCCGCTTCGCCAACAACGTGGTCTACGCCGTGGTGGCGGCCATCGGCTGCTGGGCCTGCCTCACCGGGTTCCCCGGGCCGCTNTCNATCGGCGGCGTGCAGAGCTTCCTGTCCTACACCACCCAGTACACCAAGCCCTTCAACGACATCTCCGGCGTCATGACCCAACTGCAGACGGCGTTCGCCAGCGCGCGGCGGCTCTTCGCGCTCNTCGACGCCCCGGAGATGGAGCCCGACCCCGCGGACGCCCTCGTGCTCCCCGAGGAACCTGCGGGCGAGATGGGCTTCTCCGACGTGTCGTTCGGCTACGAGCCGGGCAGGCCGCTCCTGGAGGGGCTCACCTGGCACGCCGACCCCGGCGAGCGCGTGGCGGTGGTGNGTCCCACGGGCTGCGGCAAGACCACCCTCATCAACCTGCTGCTCCGCTTCTACGACGCCGACTCCGGCACTATCNGGGTNGACGGCCGCGACACCCGCGCGCTCACGCGGGCGAGCCTGCGCCGGGCCTTCGGCATGGTGCTGCAGGACACCTGGCTCTTCGAGGGCACCGTGGCCGACAACATCGCCTACNGCCGGCCCGACGCCACCCGGGAGGAGGTGTGGGCCGCCGCGGAGCGNNCCTTCGCGGCGGACTTCATCGAACGCATGCCCGAGGGCTACGACACCGTGGTGGGCGAGGGCGGCGCCGGCCTGTCCCAAGGGCAGCGGCAGCTGCTCTGCATCGCCCGGGTGATGCTCGTGGATCCGCCCATCCTGCTGCTCGACGAGGCCACGAGCTCCATCGACACCCGCACCGAGGCCCTCGTGCAGGAGGCCTTCGACGCCATGATGGCCGGNCGCACCTCGCTCGTGGTGGCACACCGGCTCTCCANGGTGCGCTCGGCCGACCAGATCCTCGACATGGGCCGCGTNACCATCGTGGAGCGCGGCACCCATGAGGAGCTCCTCGCCCTGGGCGGCGAGTACGCCAAGCTATACCGGAGCCNGTTCGAGGGGTAGGGGAGGGCGGNCGCCACGGCAGCGCANCCGTGCGTCCGTGGCGCCGTGGCGTCACATGCCGCGGTCGTCGTTCTCGTCCAGGCTCCGGTCGAGGTCCTCGGGAACCACGGCGGGGATGCCAGGCACAGGGTCCTTGGGCACCCGGCGCATGACGGGGGCGAGGACCCTCGCCCAGAAAGCAACCACCATGCCGGTGCCCACGGNCGCCAGCACGGTGCCCTCGCGGACGTCTCGCAGCTCCGCGAAGAACAGCAGGGAGAGCACGGCGCCGGTGGCCACGAGCACCACGTCGAAGGCTACCTTCACCTTGTGGTAGGTGCGGCCCGTGAGGCGCGTGATCACCGACACGAGGGCGTCGCCCGGCGTCATGAGGACGTCGGCCGTGGTCTGCAGGTAGACGCCCAGGGCGAGCACGGCTACGGAGACCGCCGTGCAGAGCAGCTGGACGGGGTAGACGTCGTTGGGGATGGCCTCGAAGAGCAGCATCCACATGTCCACCGAGGCCGACATGAGGAGTACCACGGGGACCTGGAGCAGCTGGGCCACGGGGAAGCGCCTGCGCAGGAGGACGAGCTCCACCACGAGGCAGGCGGCGTTCATGGCAAATGAGCACATGCCCAGGGTGACGGTGGCGACGCNGTTGTCGCGCAGCNGGTNGNAGACGACGGCCGGAATCACGGAGATGGGCGTGGTGCCTGTGAGGGCGTGCTTGGAGAGGGCCACCGCCATNCCCACGAGGAGCACGCCCACGACCATGAGGACCACACGGGCGAACACGCCCTTGCCCGGTCTTCTCGCGTCCGTTCCTCCGTCCCCCATAGCGCCTCCCGTCGTCCGTTCCCACCGGTGTCTATATAACCGTGGGGGCCGACGGGCTTTCAAGGACCCGGCCGGCGGACGGGGCGGGTCCGCCTAGAGGCTGAGAATGCCCATGAGGATGCGCCCAAGCACGGGGCCGGCCACGGCGAACGCCGCGGTGAGGCAGGCGGCACCTGCGGCCGAGAGGGCCACGGCGACCCTGCGGGAGCGGGTCACCTCCTCGGGGGAGACGGGCATGGGCTCGCCGCGGCCCTCGAGGGTCCTGGCGAAGCTCCCGTGGATGGCGGCGCCGATGGCCTTGAAGCAGGCGGCGGCGAACAGACCGCCGGCCGCCACGAGCAGCGCGGNGGCCGCGGCGCCCACCTGGGCGGCAGCACCGGTGAAGGCCAGGGCGAACGCCAGGCAGGCGAGCAGGAGCGGGACGAGGCAGGCGAGCAGGACGCGACCCATGGGACCTTCCTTCGGGCGGGGTGCNTCNCGGGNGNGCGGGCGGTGAGGGCCGCCGGGACGCTGGGCTATCATAGCTTAAAGACACCTTCGTCCGAGGAGCCCCCATGCTTGTGGAACCGGGAAAGACCGCCCTGCTCGTCGTCGACGTGCTCGAGGCCACCGTGGAGGGCCGCGAGGCCGACCCCGCCCTCGACGCCTTCTCCTCCGCCTGCACAGAGGTCGTGGGGGCGTGCCGCGCCTGCGGCATCCCCGTGATCTTCCTCGACGACGCCCACGTGCCGGGCCTCGACCGAGAGCTGGAGCTCTGGGGCGAGCACGGCATCGCGGGCTCCGCGGGCGCCCGGCCGGCGGCGTGCCTCGGGCCCTGCGACCGCGACCTCGTCATCGAGAAGCGCCGCTACTCCGGCTTCTTCCAGACCGACCTCGACCTCACCCTGCGCGAGCTCGGTTGCGACCGCGTGGTTGCCATCGGGTTCGACAGCAACATCTGCGTGCTCCACACCCTCGCCGACGCCTACTTCCTGGGTTACGACTCCCTCGTGGTGGCCGACGCCTGCCGCAGCACCCTCGTGGGCTCCGAGGCCGGCGCACTGGAGTACTTCAGGCGCTGCTACGGCTCGGACGTCGTGTCCCTCGACGAGTTCAGGGAGCGCCTCGCGGGCGACATCCCGGCGTAGCCTTGCGGGAGCGCCGCGGCAAGGCGGCGGCGGGACTGACATATATGTGCCTCCATGGTCTAAAAATGAGGGACGGTGGCTATACTTCTCCCAACGCGGGAACGGTGCGCTTTGTAAACCGTTCAGCCGCATGAAGGGGCGCCGAGAGNGGCAGCCCGAAGTCACGACAGAGGAGGTCGTATGGTTAGGTATTGGGCCGACATGATCCGAGGCAACATCACCCGTCTTTCCGAGGTCCCCGNNCCCTACCGNGAGAACGTCNGCGCGCTCATCGAGGAGCAGTAAACTTTCGTCCCCCATCAGGTGATAATCCATGAGCATCCCGATGCTTTGAGGCCTTCGCCGAGGCGAAGGCCTCTTTTTTGTGCCGACGAGNCGCCCCGGCCCGGCGCCCGGATGGGCCCGTGCCGTCAGCCCGGCGGCTCCCGAGGGCTCTGGCGCTCCCGCTCCCGCAGGGCCTCCTCGTAGCCCGTCAGGGCGGCGAAGGGCAGGAACTGCGACGCACGATCGGCATGGTCGCGGGCCACGTGGGGGGCGGCGGCCGCCTTGGCCGCGATGCGCGCGACAAGCGCCCGGCGGCGGTCGTCACCCTCAGGCATGGTGGCCCCCTATCTGGCAGTGCCGCTCGCGTCCCGTGGCCTCGCCGCGCAGCGACGCGCCCGGCACCACGGCGCTGGCCCCGAAGCGCCGACGGATGGCGTTGACCGTGCGGGAGAGCTCCATGGTCGCCCCTCCCTCCTCGAGGGGCAGCCGCAGCTGGGCCTCCCCGAGGCACCGGAGGTGCCCCGCCGACAGCGACAGNCGCCGCACGGCGCGCCCCGGGTCCGCGACGGCGCCGTGGAGCTCCAGGACGAGCGGCACCAGCGACTCCGGCGTGCAGACCGGCGCCGCCAGCCGGCGCGACGTGGAAGCCCGAGACCCCGGGCGGCCGCGGCGGGACGGCGCGCGCCCACGGGGCTCCTGGTAGCCCACGGAGAGGGAGAGGCTGCCGCAGGAGAGCTCCTTCTCCACGAGGTCCAGGGCGAGGTCGCCCGCCATCTCGCGGAGGACCGTCCGCGTCTCGGCGAACGAGTAGGGGCGCGGCAGCACCTGACCCGTGCAGAGGGAGCGCGACCTAGGGACGTGGGCCTTGATCTGGGCCATGGTGACAGGCTCCTGGCCCCAGGCGTGGTCGATGAGGTACTCGGCGTTCCGGCCGAACTCCCCGTAGAGGTCCGCTTCCGGGGCGGCGCAGATGCCGGCGAGGTCGTGGATGTCCCGTGCGGCCAGCCGCCGGGCGATGTTGGGGCCTATACCCCAGATGTCGGTGATGGGGCGGTGGAACCACAGACGCTGGCGGAACGACTCCTCGTCGAGCTCGGCGATGCAGTCGGGGTCGTGCTTGGCCTCCACGTCCAGGGCGGCCTTGGCCACGAAGAGGTTGGGGCCTATGCCGGCCGTGGCGTAGACGCCCTTCTCGCGCCGCACCTCGTCCATGAGGCCGCGCACGAGCTCGCGGGCGCTCACGCCGTAGTAGGGGAGGTACTGGGTGAGGTCGAGGAAGACCTCGTCCACGGAGTAGACGTTCATGTCCTCCGGTGCGATGTGGCGCAGGTAGATGCCGTAGATGTCCGCCGCGGTCTCCATGTAGAGCGCCATGCGCGGCGGGGCCACGACGGGGTGGAGGGCCGCCGGCACCTGGAAGAGGCGGCAGCGCGACGGCATGCCGAGGGCCCGCAGGGCAGGGGAGACCGCGAGGCAGATGGTGCCCCGGCTACGGGAGGGGTCCGCCACCACGAGGCGCGTTGACATGGGGTCGAGGCCGCGGTCGGCGCACTCCACCGACGCGTAGAAGCTCTTGAGGTCTATGCACGCGTAGGTTCTGGCAGACTGGTCCATGGGCTCCTCCTCGCTCCCGGCTTCCCAGTATAGAACAGATGTTCTGATATGGGGATGGGGCACCGTCGGCCGATGTCCGAGAAACCTGGCGATTTCGCTTGCACGGCCCCCGGCAGGGTGGTAGAGTTCTCTCTGTTGCCCGCGGGCAGCAAGAACGGGTGGTGGCGCAGTTTGGTAGNGCACTTGANTGGGGGTCAAGGGGTCGCTGGTTCGAATCCAGTCCACCCGACCAGTGAAATCTCAGGTCATCGGGGTAACCCGGTGACCTGTTTTCTTTTGGTCGCAAAAACCNGGGGCAAAATCCCGGCGCCCACACNCAAGGGAGCGCCGCCGTCCCGGGGTGGGGCGGCGGCGCTTGTCGCCCATCCTGTCGACAGGAAAAGACCCCATGGTTCCGTGGAACCAGGGGGTCCGAGTCGCCGATCGCGTGCGACGCCGCNTAGATGTCTCGCGCCTTACTGGGCGGCAGAGCGGGCGAGGTTGCCCTTCTTGAGGCAGCGGGTGCAGACGTTCATCTTGCGCTTGTGACCGTTCTTGAAGACGGTGACGCGCTGGATGTTGGGGCGGAACTTACGATTGGTGACGCGGTGGGAGTGGCTGATGGAGTGACCAGCAACCGGGTGCTTACNGCAGATTTCGCAGACCTTCGACATTTGTTTTCCTCCATTACGCGGGCGCCATTGCGCACGCCTACATGCAACAGCTGTCCAAATATAGCACAGGCCCCCGGACGTGCAACGAACGTTCACGGTCTGTGCGTTTCTTCATCTCCTCCTCCTTGACCGGCGGTCCCATGGGACAAATAATTTCTGCTAGAAAATGTTTTCCGCAGAAAGGAGAGCCATGGAGCCCATGGAGGAACCCCATGGTACCTGCGCCACGCCGCCCGGCGAGCCGGTCCCCGAGGTGATACGCGAGCTCGCGGGCCGGTTCCTGGAGGAGGCGTTCGCCGCGAGGCGGCTCGTGAGGCCGCCGCTGGCGCACCTCGACGGCCACGGCCTGCGCCTCNAGGACGCTGGCCGCGGGTGCATCGGCCTTCTCGGAGTGCTGTCCGACGAGGGCGGCTGCGCCAGCCCGTCGCTCTTTGCCCGTCAGCTCGGCCTGACCCCGGCGCGGGTCTCCAACATCCTCTCGGCCCTCGAGCGGGAGGGCCTCGTGGAGCGCGGCCCCTCCGCAGGCGACCGCCGCCGCGTGGAGGTNCGTCTCACCGAGAAGGGCCGCGAGGTCGACGCNCTCATGAACGAGGCGCTCGCCCGGCACACGGCCGACCTCCTCAACGCCCTCGGCGAGGAGGACTCCCGCGAGCTCGTGCGCATACTCGNGCGCATCGTCGCCGTGCTCGGGGGCGCTCAATGGCAGCAGGCCCACCGGCAGCAGTCCCAGTGGCAGGGGAGGTGCGGGTCATGAGGGTGTTCCGGTTCCTCAAGGGCCACGGCCTCGCCGTGGCGCTCTGCATCGCGCTCCTCGTGGTCCAGGCCAACCTGGAGCTGGCGCTGCCCGGCTATATGAGCGACATCATCGACGTCGGCGTGCAGCAGGGCGGCATCGAGGGCCCCGTGCCCCGCACCATCTCCGAGCGGGACCTCGCCAATCTCGAGATGTTCATGCCCGAGCCCCACGCCGCCCTCGTGGAGAGCGTCTACGGCGAGCCCGACGCCGACGGCATCCGCACCTACACCGGCACGGAGGCCCAGGCGGCCGACGACGGCGAGGTAGGGGAGGCCATGGCGCTCCCCGAGTGCGTGGCCCTCTCGCTGGGGCAGGGCATCGACCCCTCCAAGATGGAGGGCGCGGCGTCCTTCTCCGACATGGGGTCGTCGCCCCAGGCAGCCAAGCTCGCCGCCACGCCCCAGGGTCGCGAGAGGCTCGCCGCCGTGCAGCGGGTGCTCGCCGCCTCCGACGGCAGGCTCACCNGNGNCGTGGTCCGCGCGCTCTACGACGCGGGCCTCGTGGACCGCGCGCAGCTCGTGGACGCCGCCGACGCCATGTCGGACGCCATGGACGCCATGGCCGGGTCCATGACGTCCCAGCGCGCCGTGGACTACGTGCGCTCCGTCTACGGGTCGCAGGGCGTGGACCTCGACCGGGTGCGCTCCGACTACCTCGCCCGCACCGCGCTCGTGATGTTCGGACTCTGCGCGGCGACCCTCGCCACCACTGTGGCCGTGGGCCTCATCGCCAGCCGCACCGCCGCGTCCGTGGCCCGCGACCTGCGCCACCGGCTCTTCTCCAAGGTCATGGACCTCGCGCCCTACGACGTCGACCGCTTCTCGCCGTCGTCGCTCATCACCCGTTGTACCAACGACGTGCAGCAGGTGCAGATGGTCGTGGTCATGATGCTCCGCATGATCCTCCTGGCGCCCATCATGGGCATCGTCGCCTTCATCCAGGTGTGCGCCACCAGGAGCGGCCTCGAGTGGATCATCGCCGTGGCGCTCCTCGTGCTGCTGGCCGTCGTCGGCGTGCTCATGGGCCTCACCATGCCCAGGTTCCGCCGTATGCAGTCGCTGGTGGACCGCCTCAACCTGGTGTCGCGCAACATGCTCGACGGCCTCATGCCGGTGCGTGCGTTCGGCCGCGAGGCCTACGAGCTCGAGCGCTTCGACGAGGCCAACACCGAGCTCAAGGAGACCCAGCTGTTCACCAACCGCTCCATGAGCCTGCTCATGCCGGCGATCATGCTGCTCATGAACCTCATGGCCCTCTCCATCGTCTGGTTCGGCGGCTTCGCCGTGGACGACGGCACCATGCAGGTGGGCACCATGATGGCGTTCATCTCCTACAGCGTGCAGATCGTCATGGCGTTCATGATCCTCGCCATGGTGGCCGTCATGCTGCCGCGCGCCGAGGTCTCGGCCGTGCGCATCGACGAGGTGCTCGNCTGCGAGCCCCTGGTCACGGACCCGGCAGACCCCGTCCCCGTGCCCGATGGGGCGCCCGTCGGCGAGCTCGTCTTCGACGACGTCACCTTCCGCTACCCCGACGCCGCCGACCCCGTGGTGGCCTCCGTCAGCTTCAGGACGCAGCCCGGNCGCACCACGGCCATCATCGGCTCCACGGGCTCGGGCAAGACCACGCTCGTGAAGCTCGTGCCGCGGTTCTTCGACGCCACCGAGGGCACCGTGTCGCTCGACGGCGTGGACGTGCGCGACATGGCCCTCGACGACCTGCGCGGCCGCATCGGCTACGTGCCGCAGCAGGGCCTGCTGTTCTCCGGCACCATCCGCAGCAACCTGCTCTTCGGCGCGCCCGACGCCACCGACGAGGACCTCCGCTGGGCGCTCGAGGTGTCGCAGTCGGCCGAGTTCGTGGACCAGCTGCCCGAGGGCATCGACACACCCGTGGCCCAGGGCGGCACCTCGGTCTCGGGCGGCCAGCGCCAGCGCCTCTCCATCGCCCGCGCCCTGGCCCGCAGGCCCGAGGTCCTCGTGTTCGACGACTCCTTCTCGGCGCTCGACTACGCCACCGACGCCCGTCTGCGCGACGCGCTGGCGTCCCAGGTGCGCGGGGCCGCGGTGGTCGTCGTGGCCCAGCGTGTGGCCACGATCATGCACGCCGACGAGATCCTCGTCCTCGACCGCGGCACCCTCGTGGGCCGCGGAACCCACGAGGAGCTGCTCGCCGCCTGCCCCACCTACCTGGAGATAGCGCGCAGCCAGCTCTCCGACGAGGAGCTCGACCTCACCGAGGCCCGCGCCAACGGCCTGGTGGACGACGACGCCCCCACCCACGACGACCCCGAGGAGGTGGCCGACAATGGCCGATAACCGTGCCCCCGCCATGGCCCGCGGCCCCATGGGAGGCCCCGGCCGCCACCGCGGCTCCGGCGAGAAGGCAAAGGACCTGGGCGGCACCCTGCGCCGGCTCGTGTCCTACGCCCGGCCCCACATCGCCGCGCTCGTGCTCGCCCTGCTCTTCGCCGTCGCGTCCGTGGCCTTCAACGTCGTGGGCCCCGACGTCCTCGGCCGGATCACGACGAAGCTCTTCGAGGGCCTCGTGGCCAAGGTCGGCGGCACCGGCGGCATCGACTTTGCCTGGATCGGCCGCACGGCCCTCTTCCTGCTGGGCCTCTACTTGGCCTCCGCCGGCTGCTCCGCCGTGCAGGGAATCCTCCTCACCGGCGTCTCGCAGAAGGTCTGCTACCGCCTGCGCTCCGACATCGCCGAGCGCATCTCCCAGGTGCCCCTCGGCTACTTCGACGACCACTCCAAGGGCGACGTGCTCTCCCGCATCACCAACGACGTGGACACGCTGGGCGCCTCGCTCAACCAGTCGCTGTCCCAGATGGTGACCTCGGTCACCCAGGTCGTGGGCGTCGCCGCCATGATGGTCTCCATCTCGCCGGTCATGGCCGGCGTGACGTTCCTCTGCCTGCCCCTCGCCCTCGTGGTGGTCCTCGTGGTGGTCCGCTTCTCCCAGCGCTACTTCGTGCAGCAGCAGCGCACCCTCGGCGCGGTCAACGGCATCGTCGAGGAGGACTTCGCCGGTCAGATGGTCATCCAGGCCTTCAGCCGTCGGCAGGCGTCCGTGGAGGANTTCGACGCCNCCAACNAGGNCCTCTACGACAGCGCCTGGCGCAGCCAGTTCCTCTCCGGCCTCATGCAGCCCCTCATGAACCTGGTGTCCAACATGGGCTACGTGGGCGTCGTGGTCGTGGGCGCGGGCCTCGCCGCGGCCGGCACCATCTCCATCGGCGACATCCAGGCCTTCATGCAGTACGTCCGCAACTTCACCCAGCCCATCTCGCAGCTGGCCAACGTCGGCAACATGCTGCAGTCCATGGCCGCGGCCGCCGAGCGCGTCTTCGAGTTCCNCNACGCCCCCGTGGAGTCCGAGCCTGAGCACCCCGAGCGTCCCGCGTCGCGCGACGGCTCGGTGGCCTTCGACNACGTGGTCTTCGGCTAAAAGGCCGACGAGCCCGTGATCCGCGGCCTGTCCTTCTCGGCGGACCCCGGCTAGACCGTGGCCATCGTGGGCCCCACCGGTGCCGGCAAGTCCACGCTCATGAAGCTCATGCTGCGCTTCTACGATGTCGACGGGGGAGGGGTCCGGGTCGACGGCCTCGACGTGAGGCGCTGGTCGCGCCCCGACCTCCGCGGGAACTTCGCCATGGTGCTGCAGGACTCCTGGCTCTTCAAGGGCACCGTCCGCGAGAACCTTCGGTTCGGCCGGCTCGACGCCACCGACGAGGAGGTGGAGGAGGCCGCGCGCGTCGCCCGGTACGACCACTTCGTCAACACCTTGGACGGCGGCTACGACTTCATGGTCAACGAGGAGGGCACCAACCTCTCCCAGGGCCAGCGCCAGCTGGTGACCATCGCGCGGGCCGTGCTCGCCGACAGGCCCATCCTCATCCTCGACGAGGCCACCTCCAACGTGGACACGCGGACCGAGGTGCTCATCCAGGNNGCCATGGACCGGCTCATGGCCGGCCGCACGAGCTTTGTGGTGGCCCACCGGCTCTCGACCATCCGCAACGCNGACACCATCCTGGTGATGGAGCACGGCGACGTGGTGGAGCAGGGCACCCACAGGGAGCTCCTCGCGAAGGACGGCGTCTACGCCAGGCTCTACAACTCGCAGTTCGAGGGATGCGAATAAGGAGGCATGACCTGCGGCGAGGGGGGGTGCGGCCTGCGGCGAAGGCCCTCGGATGCGCCCTGCCCCACGGCGAGGAGGGCGTAGCCCGCGGCGAGAGGCCCTGGGTGCGCGACCGTCCGGCGAGGGCGGGCGAGTGCGCGGTTTGTCCCCGGCAAAGCGCCCCCGATGCGCGGTTTCGGGCCCAGAACGCGCATCGGGGGCCTCTGGCCGCAGGCGGGCCGCGCATCCACCGCCTTTCGGCGGGGAGCCGCGCATCGAAGGCGTTTCGACGGGCCGGAGAGGCCCCGGGGCCCACGGTCCGAACNCGTCGGCGAGANACAGGGAACCCCCTGCTCNGACGCGCCGGGCGAGGGGGTTCGCACAGTTGGAGGTTGGTGGGCCCAGTAGGATTCGAACCTACACTCCAAGGATTATGAGTCCTCTGCATTGACCGTTATGCTATAGGCCCGATACAGAAAAGGGCGGCGACCGAGGCCGCCGCCCTGTATCATGTGGTGGAGATAAGGGGGATCGAACCCCTGACCTCATGACTGCCAGTCATGCGCTCTCCCAGCTGAGCTATATCCCCGTGGGTTGGTGCGTCGATAACTATANCAGAAGCCGAGGCCTCCGCAAGCACTTTTTTTCGTCGATTGGGCCACGATGTCAAAACATCCCCTCTCACCAGGCAAGACGCGGGCCATCGTCGCCCTGTGCGCCGCCGTGGTCGCCGTTGCCGTCTGGGTGCTCTGGCCCCTCGCGCTCTGTCCGGACCCGACCCCCCGCCCGCGGGTTGTCGGAATCCGACTTCGTCGAAGGTGACGGGTCCGCAGGTTACCGGGACGGCGACGGTGTGCCCGACCCCGAGGACATCGTCGTCTCGGCCCGCGCCTACACGGCCACGCGCACCCGCTATGGGAGCGCCTNCTACGAGGGCGGCCCTCCCGCGGACAGCCGGGGCGTGTNCACCGACCTCCTCGCCGCCCCTCAAGGGCGCCGGGTGGGACTTGCAGTCCCTCGTGGACGAGGACATCCGCGCCGCCCCCGGGGCCTATGGCGTGGGGGAGCCGGACCGGGCCATCGACTACCGGCGCGTGAGGAACGTCGCCGTCTACCTGGGGATCCATGCTGCCTCGCTGACGNTCGACCCCTACGACGCCGCCNCGTGGCGTGCGGGGACATCGCCGTGTTCTCCGACCACGTGGNGNTCGTCTCCGATGTNCGCGACGGGGACGGCGTGCCCTACCTCATCCACCACGAGGGCCCGCTGCAGCGCTCCTTCGAGGAGGACGTCCTGGCCTCCCGCCCCGACCTTGTGGGGCATTTCAGGCTCTGAAGTCGCCCGGCCTAACGGGGCCGGAAGGGTGGCTACCATGGGATGTTGCTGGCACGCACCCAGGACGACCGGAAAGGACCTCTCCCGTGGCCGACAAGAACGACCGATCCCTNACCCCCGCCGACCGGCGCAGGCAGAAGCGCGAGGCCAAGGAGGCGAAGGCCCGCGAGAGGCGCATCCGCGCCCGGCAGGGGGACCGCAGGCTGTTCCCCAAGGTGTCCAAGAAGGCTGCCACCGCGTTCGTGGCCGTCGTGGCGGTGCTTTTCGTCCTGAGCGTCTTCTGGCGTCTCGGTCCCGGCTCCCAGGCCCCCCGCGTGCAGGGCACCGACGCCCCGGCCGTGGCCAAGAAGGGCGCCACCATGATCTACAAGTCNGGCTCCTATACGGTGGGCACCAACCTTGACGCGGGGCAGTACAAGTTCCTGGCGGCCGGCGGGCAGACCGCCGCCGTCTCCGTGGACGGCGGCGATGCCGCCTCCTTCACCACGCAGTGCTGGCTCGAGCTCTCGGACGGCCAGAAGGTGGAGGTTTCGGGCGCCACGTTCGCCTCGGGTGACGACATATCAGCCACNGACGCGCAAGAAGTCGAGGGCACGGGTATCTACAAGGTGGGTACCGACTGCCCNGCGGNCCGCTACGCGGTCACCNCGGACGGCTCCGGCGCCGCCTCCTACGCCGTGCTCGACTCAGACGCCCCCGGGTCGGAGCCCGTGGCCTCCGGATCGGTCGACGGCTCCACGGAGGTGCAGGTCGCCGATGGTCAGTACCTCGAATTGAGAGGCTGCGTCGCGACCGTCCTAGGATAGATCGCGGCCCTGACGTTTCACCCTGTTAGGAGGGACCATGGCACGGGACTCGGCGGGTAGAGGACGCACCACCGCGATAAAGGGCTTGACGGTCGCCGTCGCCCTCGCGGTGCTCTGCGTGCCCGTGGGCCTCTCCTCCTGCACGGCAGGGAGCGCGAAGGCCACGGGGGCCACAACCCTGGGTCAGACCCGGAAGGTGGGGCACGGTCGGAAGCCCGACGCCGACGAGCTGCTCGTCATCCGCACGGACGACTCCACCTCCGCCTACGGGAAGCCCATGCAGGTGTCCGCGCCCTCCGACGGGTCCGGGGTCCCTGTGACCCTGGTGACGGAGTTCTTCTCGACGTCGCGCTTCCTCTTCATCTACGTGGACGGCGACATGGTGGAGGTGCAGGAGACACCCAAGGATCGCACGGTGGTCCCGCTCTCGGGTGACCGGTTGAGCGAGGGCACGCACACCGTGGAGGCCGTCCAGTATGCCGGAGACAGCCCGGCGGCCACTGTGACCATGTACAAGANCGCCCAGTNCGTTGTCTCGTGAGGGAGGACGATTGAACCGAAGGATCTCTGCCCTGGCCGACACCCCGCGCGCCCGCTCCGCCGTGCGCAACGCCGCCGTGGCCTACCTCGTCCTCACGGGGGCGGCCATGGGCTTCGTCATCTACCTCCTCGCCTGCGCTGCCGCGTGGGTGAGCGGGCGGCCCGGCGGCTTCTCGGCCCCCATCCGGGTCGTGCTCGTCTCGCTTCCTGCGGGTGCCTGCCTCATCTTCCTGTTCGCCCTTGCCGTAGGGGCGTGCACCACGGGCATCGCCCTCGCCTCNCGTGCCCTCCGCGCGCCTACCAGGGGCGTGCCGCGCTGGCTGGGAAGGGCCTCTGCCTCCCTCGTGGTCCTCTACCTCGCCGGCGTCGCCTGGTCGTTCACCCAGGCGGACCCCGTGCTCTTCTCCACCTTCGCGCTCATGCTCATGCTCACGGTCGTCTTCCGCTGGGTGGTCACGGAGAACGTCGTCGTCCCGCCACCAGAGGAGCCCGACTCCGACGCCGTGGCGTGTCCCGAGGGGCTCTCGCGGTTCANCACCGGCTATTGCCAGCTCATGGTCATCTGGGGCTCCATGGAGTGCGTCATGGCCATGACCTACCTCGCCAAGGTGGCGTCCGTCCCCATGGCCGAGCCCGGTTTCGTCTCCACCATGGGCTCCGGCGTCACCACGGGCCTCATACTCCTTCTTGAGGGAGCCTACTTCGTCGTGTGCGCCGTCTTCAACGTGCGCGGGGCCAAGCGCCAGCGCGACGCGCGAGTCGGTCTCGGCCTGCTCTTCGCGGGGCTCGTCGCCGCGCTCTCCCTGCTCGTGCTGGCCCTCGTGGGGAGGGCCATGGGGTCGCCCGACGGCACGGAGCAGCTCTTCTGCGCCGTGGTGAGCTCCGGCCTCATGGCCGGCGCCTACGCGAGGTGCCGGGCGCGGCTCAAGCCGTCGTATCGCCCGACGGCAAACGGTTACACTGCATAACGCCATTGACAGCTGTCCCGGGCGAGCCGGGGGAGGGAGCGGACACCATGTCCAACGACCGCAAGCTCATGAAGGTCATGAGCCTCATCCTTTTGGCCTGGTCCCTGGTGATCTTCGTCTACGACGCCCTGTGCATTGTGACGGTGNCCACCAACGGCTGGCACTCCGCCGGCTTCGTACTCGTGGCCAGCTACACCTTCCAGGGCCTGTTCGGCATCTGGACCGGCATGGCAGGCGTCAAGGGGGCCAACACCCCGTCGCGCTCCGGGAGGTTCAACGTGGGTGCGGCTATCCTCTCGCTCTTCGAGCTGTTCTGCCTCGTCTACACCCTCGTGGTGGGCCACGACCTCGGCGGACGGGTCTTGGGGGAGGACATACCCAGCATCGTCCTCGAGGTGGTCGCCCTCATCGTCTGCGCCGCGGGCTGGATGTTCGGTCGCCGCGTTCTGGAGGCGTCGAAAAAGTAATCCAAATTGGCCCTTGCACGCCGAGACGCTTCTGCTAATATAAATATCCGTGCGGCAGCGTCGCACCTACGGGCGATTGGCTCAGTGGTAGAGCACATCCTTCACACGGATGGGGTCGCTGGTTCGAACCCAGCATCGCCCACCAGAGAAACAGCAGGTCATCGGGGTAACCCGGTGGCCTGTTTTCTTTTGGTCGCAAAATGGTCGCAAAATGGTCGCAAAGGTGGTCGCAAAAACCCGGCGCCCACGCCCACGGGAGTGCCCGGGCTCATGGGACCCCACGTCCACACGGGCGCCGTCCCATGAAA
Source organism: Olsenella sp. CU969 (assembly GCF_905219715.1). NCBI lineage: Bacteria > Bacillati > Actinomycetota > Coriobacteriia > Coriobacteriales > Atopobiaceae > Olsenella > Olsenella sp. CU969. Next base: position 3,283 of record NZ_CAJMXC010000013.1, on the reverse strand, counting down.
AAGGCNCCTCCCGAGGGGACCGATCCCCGGGAGGCGCCCGATGTNCCGTGTCTCTAAGGTCTGCCAGATCCTCGTGGGGTAGGAGCGACAGCCACACACGAACCCAGAAGGGTGTTAGTTGATGGAGTTCACCAGCTTCTGGATGCCGGACTTGCGGTCGGCGGCCTGGTTCTTGTGGATGATGCCCTTGGAGGCAGCCTTGTCGAGAAGACGGCAGGCGTGATTGCACTTCTCCTGGGCCAGGGCGGCGTCGCCGGCTTCGACGGCCTCGCGAACGTGCTTGATGGCGGTCTTGAGCTCAGAACGGACGGCCTTGTTGCGGATGCGGGCCTTCTCGTTGGTCTTGTTGCGCTTCTTCTGCGACTTGATGTTAGCCACGTGCGGTTCCTTTCGATGCGATACTGTGAGGCCTCTTGTTGAGACACGGTGAGGCAACTTCGCAATACTAGCATAGGGGGCCCGGAACAGCGCATCTACGGCGCACTATGGAGAAAAGTCCGCACATCTCCCGCCCCGGCCGGGCCGTCTGGCCCATGCTAGACTGGCTCCTATGGCTACCACAGATCTCTCTCACATCAGGAACTTCTCCATCGTCGCCCATATCGACCACGGGAAGTCCACCATATCCGACCGCATCCTTGAGATGACCAACACAGTGGAGGAGCGCGACATGGAGTCGCAGCTCCTCGACACCATGGACATCGAGCGCGAGCGCGGCATCACCATCAAGTCCAACGCCGTCCGGGTCATGTACACGGCCGACGACGGTGAGACATACCAGTNCAACCNCATCGACACCCCGGGCCACGTGGACTTCACCTACGAGGTCTCCCGCTCCCTGGCCGCCTGCGAGGGGGCCGTGCTCGTGGTCGACGCCACCCAGGGCGTGGAGGCCCAGACCGTCTCCAACGCCAACCTGGCCATGAACGCCGACCTAGAGATCGTGCCTGCCATCAACAAGATCGACCTGCCGAGCGCCCACCCCGACGAGGTCAAGGTGGAGATCGAGGACGAGCTGGCCGTCCCCGCCGAGGACGCCGTGTGCGTGTCGGGCAAGACCGGCGAGGGCATCCACGACCTGCTCGAGGCCATCGTCTTCCTCGTGCCGCCCCCCGANGGCGACGCGGGCGCGCCCCTCAAGNCGCTGGTGCTCGACTCGTACTTCGACGAGTACCGCGGCGTGGTGGCCATGGTCCGCGTGTTCGACGGCCACGTGGCCAAGGGCGACGAGCTCACCATGATGCAGACCGGNCAGGACTTCCNGGCCGACGGCGTGGGCGTGAAGCGCCCGGTCGAGGTGCCCGTGGACGAGCTGGGCCCGGGCGAGGTGGGCTTCGTGGTCACCGGCCTCAAGGACCCCGAGAGCGTGCGCGTAGGCGACACCCTCACGTACCGCGACCGCCCCTGCGCTGAGGCGCTGCCCGGCTACCGCGAGGCCAAGCCCATGGTCTACACCGGCATCTTCCCGGTGGACAACAAGGACTACGAGGACCTCCGGGACGCCCTGGAGAAGCTGCACGTCAACGACCCGTCCCTCGTGTGGGAGCCCGAGACCTCCGTGGCCCTGGGCTTCGGCTTCCGCGTGNGCTTCCTCGGCCNCCNCCACATGGAGGTGGTCAAGGAGCGCCTGGAGCGCGAGTTCGACCTCGACCTCATCGCCACGAGCCCGTCGGTGGACTACCACGTCTGCCTCACCGACGGCGAGACGACCGACGTCCGCAGCCCCCAGGACCTCCCCGACGTCACGCGCATCGACCACATCGAGGAGCCCTACCTCTCCGCCAAGGTCATCGTGCCGCCCGAGTTCACCGGCGCCGTGATGCAGCTGGCCGTGGAGCACCGCGGCGTCATGGCCAACATGGACTACCTGTCGGACAAGTCGGTGGAGATGCGGTTCGACATCCCGTTGGCCGAGCTCATCCTCGACTTCTTCGACCAGCTCAAGAGCCGCACCAAGGGCTACGCCTCGCTGGACTACGAGTTCTCCGAGTACCGCCCCAGCGACCTCGTGAAGCTCGACATCCTGCTGTCCGGCGACGACGTGGACGCCCTCTCGTTCATCGTCCACAGGGACAAGGCCTACACGCTGGCCCGCGGCCTCTGCGACAAGCTCAAGGAGATCNTCCCGCGGCAGCTGTTCGAGGTGCCCATCCAGGGCGCCATCGGCAACAAGATCATCGCCCGCTCCACCGTGAAGGCCCGGCGCAAGGACGTGCTCGCCAAGTGCTACGGCGGTNACATCTCCCGCAAGCGCAAGCTGCTCGAGAAGCAGAAGGAGGGCATGAAGCGCATGAAGTCCATCGGCAGCGTCGAGGTGCCGCAGGAGGCGTTCCTCGCCATCCTCAAGGTGGACGAGTAGCCCGTGGCCCCCACTCCGGGCGAGCTGCTCGCCACCTACGGGCCCGCGGCGGGGCTCGCCCCGGCCGTCGCGCCGTTCCCGCGGGAGGGGACGTTCGCCGAGCGCCTCGCCGCCAACCCCTTCCTCATGGCCCCCATGGCCGGCGTCACCGACGGAGCCTACCGCCTCCTCGCCCGTGCGGGCGGGGCGGCGCTCGCCGTGAGCGAGATGGTGAGCGTGGCCGGCCTCCACCACGCGAACGAGAAGACCTGGCGNCTCGTGGACCCGNNGCCCGAGGAGCCNGACAACGTGGTGCAGCTCTTTGGCTCCGACCCCGCTCCGTTCNCCGAGGCCGCCGCCACCGTGCACGACCGCGTGGGCGGCAAGCTGGCCGCCATCGACGTGAACATGGCCTGCCCCGTGCCCAAGGTCACCCGCAAGCGCGAGGGGTCGGCGCTCCTCGACGACCCGGACCGCGCCGCGGCCATCGTCGCGGCCTGCCGCGAGGGAGCCGGCGACGCCGTCCCCGTGACGGCCAAGATCCGCATCGGCCGCAGGCCGGGCGAGACCGTGGGGCCGGCCTTCGCCGCCCGGCTGGAGGAGGCCGGTGTCGCGGCCGTGGCCGTGCACGGCAGGTTTGCGAGCCAGTTCTACCGCGGGGAGTCCGACGCGAGGGCCGTGGCCGACGTCGTCCGAGCCGTCTCGGTGCCGGTCATCGCCTCGGGCGACGCCCTCGACGCCGCGGCGGCCGCACGCCTCAAGGAGGGGACCGGCGCCTGCGCCGTCTACTGCGCGAGGGGCACCTACGGCGACCCGTGGATCTTCGGCGACGCCGCGCGGGTCCTGGCGGGGGAGCCCGTGGCGGGGCGCGGGGTCGGGGAGCGCCTGGCGGCCTTCGCCCTCCACGTGCGGCTGCTCGANGCCACGCGGGCGCATATCGCCCGT
>NZ_CAJMXC010000012.1:0-36812 GCF_905219715.1 Olsenella sp. CU969 | reverse complement strand
GCCGTGACGGTGCCGGTGAGGCCCGCCACCTCGGCTCCCTGGCCGAGGTGGCGGGCCTCACCGGCACCGTCACGGCCGTCCGGCCCCGCTGCGGCCTCGGCGGCCGCCCGCACCACTGGGAGGTGGACGTCCGATGAGCGCCCCGTGCCCCGTGGCCGCGTCGGTCACCGTCGACATCTCCGGCCTCGAGCGAAGGTTCGGCCCCGACGCACTGCTGCGGGCCCAGGGCCTCTTCGCCGATCGGGTGGGCTTCGACTCGAACTACTACGTNAAGATGGACAGCGGCGACACCCACGACTCCATGGTGCCCGCCTCCGANTTCGNGAAGGGCCTGGTGGTCTGGGACACCGAGTATGCGGGCTACGCCTACAGGGACCCCCACGTGAGGACCGAGGAGAACCCGAACGCCAAGCCGAAATGGTTCGAGGTGGCCAAGGAAGCGCGCAAGGAGAGCTGGAGGGTCTACGCCCTCGCGGCCCTCGTGGGAAGGGGGTAGCCATGGGGACGAAGCCGTGGCCCGTCCAGATCGTCGAGCAGGCGGCCGACGCCGTGGGGGCCGCCACGGGCCTCCCGTGCCTCCTGCGGCCGCTGGCGACCGACCAGGAGGGCGTCTGCCTCCGGGGGCTCGCCGCCGCACCCGCCGACGTCTACATGGACGGCGAGGAGCGGGTCGTCTGGACGGTGCAGGCGTGGTGCCGCCGCAGGCGCGAGGACGAGGCCATCGACCTGGCCTGCCTCGCGTCCATGGCCCTCCAACGGGCCATGGCCCACGCCCACGGCGCCAACTGGTTCGTGGACAGCGCCTACCAGAGCACCGCCCCCACCCTCACCGAGACCCCCGGCGAGCTCTTCACCTACACCACGGCCGTGAGCTGCAGCCTCACGGTCCAACCGACCTTCTAGGAGGAACAATGGACCTCGGATTCCCTCTGAACTACACCAACCTCTACCTCATCGACGTGACCCCNGACGGCCCCGAGCGCACNTGGGCCCGCCTGNCCGCCGGCATCACCACCGTCGAGGTCAACGACTCCGACGAGACCGTCNACAGCTCCTACTACGACGGCGAGGGCGTGAGCTCCACCGACGTCACCGGCTCCACCATGNGCTACTCCATCTCCNGCGAGCGCCGCGTGGGCAACCGAGCCCAGGACTTCATCGCGTCCCTGCGCGGCTCCGCCGGCANCGCCCGCAACACCCACCTGCGCCACATCGGGCCGGACGGCNCCTACCTCGAGGGCGTGGTGACCCTGACCGACATCAAGGCCGGCGGCGGCGACGCCAACGCCAAGGGCACCTTCGAGTGCACCGCCACCTTCAAGGGCCGCCCCACCTACACCCCCGGCGACAAGGACCAGGTGCCCGAAACCGTCACCTGCACCGCCGCCACGGTCGAGGTGGGCAAGACCGCNCTGCTGGAGCCAACCGTCACCCCCGCCGACGCGTCGGGGGCCTGCGCCTACGCCGTGGACGACCCCGAGGTCGCCACGGTGGACGACGACGGCACCGTCCACGGCGTCAAGGCCGGCAAGTGCCGCGTGTCGGTCAAGGCCATGGCCGCCCCCACCGTGGCCTGCATCGCCGAGGTGACGGTGACCGAGGCCGCGGGCGACTGAGCGGCGCGCGACTCCGGGCACACCATGGGGCCGTCCCGACAAGGGGCGGCCCCTTCTTCGTGGCCGCCGAGACCGGAAGGAACGCCCATGGCATCCGTCATCGAGCTCCGCCCCGCGNTGGAGACCATCGCCTTCTCCGACGACCCCGACGCCAAGACCTACACCGTCGACATCACCGACCAGGGGGTGCTGGCGCTCCGGGGGCGCGTGGAGGAGGTGCGCGCGGCCCTCGACGCGGCGGGAGACGACGACCGGGAGGCCGCGGCCGAGGCCGTCCACGAGTTCATCGCGGCCGTGGCCGGCGAGCAGTGCTACAGGGACGCCCTGGCCTACGTGGCCGGCGGCAANCCCAAGAAGGGCGCCACCTACGTCATCGCGCTGATGCCCCTCGTGGAGGCCCTGGGCGCCATGGTCATGGGGCGCGTCGCCGCCGTGAAGAGGACCCACATGGAGGACCACCTCGGCCGCGTCGAGTCGACCGGGGACGCGATCTAGGTGGGGCNCCCCTGGCACGTCCACACCGTCTGCGGCCGGGCNGTGCGCGTCCACGACGACCTCGGCACAGCCCTGGCCGTGAGGGACATGCTGGGCGACGNCGTGCTGGACGGCCNGGAGAAGGGGGCGCTGGCCATCCGGATGCTCGCCGTGGACCCCGNNGCNTTCGNGGAGGCCTTCCGCNGCCGGCTCCAGGAGGCCCTGGACGAGGTCCTGGGATCCGTCTTCGGCATCCGGGAGGGACCCGCCCCAAGGGGCNGACCCTTCGACTGGGACCACNACCGGGCCCGCATCGTGGCCACGGCCCGGGGCGCCTACGGGTTGTCGTGGGAGGGGCNGCTGGACCTGCCCTACACCGAGGCCTGCACCCTCATGGCGCTCTCCCCCGAGGACAGCCCCCTGGGGCAGGCCATCCACTACCGCCTCGCCGAGCGGCCGAGGCCCACCAGGCACAACCGCGAGCAGCTCGAGGCCTTCGACCGGCTCCGCCGGTTCTACGCCCTGCCCGAGGGCGGAGCCTCCGACAGCGTCGAGGCCAAGAACGCGGCGGCCACCGCCGCGTTCGCGCGCCTCGCAGGAAGGGGATGAGATGGCGGACGACGGGCGCGTGACCATCAAGGCCATCCTCGACTCCTCGGGCATCTCCCGGGGCGTAAAGGACATCGACAGGGCGCTGGGGTCCATCAAGACCTCGGGCCTGGACGGCGTGGGCCGCGCCGCCGAGAGGAGCGGCGAGAGCCTGGAGGGCGTGGGGAGGTCCGCCGAGAGCGGCATGGGCGAGGCCGCCGACGCCGCCGAGGCCGCCGCCTCCACCATCTCCGGCTCCACCCAGGACGCCGCCGAGACGGCGTCCGCGGCCGTCTCCGGCATCGGCGACGCGGGCGCGTCCCTCGGGGGGCTGGCCGACGCCATCGCCGACCCCGTCGAGGAGGGGGCCGGCAAGGCCGAGGGGTCGGTGGGCCGGCTCAAGGGATTCTTCGGCGACTTCGTGGAGGAGACCAAGGCGTCCTTCGAGGGGCTCCTCCCGGTCATCACCGGCGGCAACCTCGCCGCCATGGTGGTCGACACCGCCAAGCAGGCCGTCCAGGCAGTCATCGACATCGGCAAGCGGAGCTTCGAGGCCTACGCCTCCTACGAGCAGCTGGTGGGCGGCGTCGAGACGCTCTTCGGCACCGGCGGCCGCTCCCTCGAGGAGTACGCGGCCCAGTCCGGCAGGACCGTGNATCAGGCCAAGGGCGACTACGACCGGCTCATGGGCGCCCAGGCCGAGGTGATGAGGAACGCCGAGCAGGCCTACAGGACCGCCGGCATGAGCCAGAACGCCTACATGGAGACGGTGACTTCCTTCTCGGCCTCCCTCATCAAGGGCCTGGGCGGCGACACNGTGGCNGCCGCCAGGTNCGCCGACATGGCCATCGTGGNCATGAGCGACANNGCGAACAAGATGGGCNCCTCGATGCNGTCCATCCAGGACGCCTATCAAGGATTTGCTAAACAAAATTATACGATGCTCGACAACCTGAAGCTCGGATACGGCGGCACCCAGAGCGAGATGGCCAAGCTTATCAACGACTCCGGGGTCCTCGGCGACGCCATGACGGTCACNGCCGAGACGGTCAACGACGTCTCCTTCGACAAGATCGTGGAGGCCATCCACGTCATCCAGGAGCGCATGGACATCGCCGGCACCACGTCCAAGGAGGCGGCCACCACCATCGAGGGGTCCATGGGCATGGTGGGCGCCGCGTGGGAGAACCTCCTCATCGGCTTCGGCGACCCCGAGGCGGACATGGGCGCCCTCATGGACGCCCTGCTGGNCTCCGTGGTGACGGCCGCGTCCAACGTCGTCCCGGCGGTGGGCCGCGTGGCCGCCTCCATCGTCACGGCCATCCCCCAGGCCTTCGNCTCNGTCGGCACCAAGGTCTGGGACGGCATCGTGGGCTCCATCGACGCCGCGACCGGAGGGGCCGCGAGCCGCGTCATCGCCGCCGTCGGCGGGGCGCTGCAGGAGGCCGTGGGCCCCGTCGCGGACTTCTTCTCCCCCNTCGTCGACCCCGTATCCGAGCTGGCCAATGCCCTCGTCGTGGGCATCCAGAGCACGTTCGGGGTGACCGGCGACATCCTCGGGGAGGCGCTGCCGCCCATCGAGGCCGTCGGGGAGGCGTTCGAGAGGGTCTTCGGCCACCTGGTGGACGTCCTCGGCCCCGTGGGGTCCCTCGTCGGCTGCGCCCTCCAGGACATGCGCGACGCCGTCCTCGAGTGGCTGCCCGAGTGGGACGACGTCATGGACGTGTTCTTCGACCTGCGGGACGCCGTCGAGCTGGCCGTGCAGGGGGTGGGCTCCGCCCTCGGGGCCCTGTGGGAGACCGTGGGGCCCATGCTGGAGGGATTCCTCGACACCGTGGGCAGCTCCGTGTGGGCGCTCTGGGAGGGCGCCCAGCCGGTGGTCGGGGCCTTCCTCGAGGCCATGGCGGCCCTCGGCGAGGCGCTGGCCCCGGTGGGCCAGGCCCTCATGGACGGCCTCGGCGCGGCGTTCACGGCCGTCGGCGACGCCATCGGCGTCTTCTGGGAGATGGCGTCGCCCATCCTCGAGGCCATGCTCGGCTTCTTCTGGGAGCTGGCCGGCGAGCAGGTGGAGGCGGCCGTGGCCTTCATCACCGAGACCGTGTTCCCCACACTCCAGGGCGTCTTCGAGTGGATCAGGGACAACGCCGGCCCCATCGTCGAGGGGCTGTTCGGGGCCGTNCAGGCGTTCATCGAGTGGCTGCAGCCGGCCCTCGACGCCGTGAACGCGTTCCTCACCGGGGTGGTGCTCCCCATCGCCCAGGGGGTCTGCACGGGCATCGCCGAGGGGTGGCGGGCCCTGTCCGCCACCATCGGCCCCATCCTCGACGGCATCAGGGGCGTCGTCGAGGGTGTCTGGAATACCATCTCCGGCATCGTCAACGTCNTGGNGGGCNGCATCAAGGGCCTGGTCACCGGCGACTTCTCCCAGATGCANGAGGGCGTCTCCGGCGTCATGGACGGCATCTCCGGCGTCGTCGAGGGCGTCTGGAACACCGTCAAGGGGGTCTTCGAGGGGACGCTGGGGGCCATCGGGTCCGTCGTGGACAGTACCTTCGGCGCCATCGGCGACGTCATCGGCGGGGCCATGGACGGGGCCGAGTCCGTCGTCTCCGGGGCCGTCGACGCCATCCTGGGCTTCTTCGACTTCGACTGGCACCTCCCCGAACTCAAGCTCCCCCACATCGTCGTGGGCGAGTACATCGACGTGCCGGTACTCGGCCGCATCCCCAACCCCACGACACTGCGCGTCGACTGGTACGCCACGGGCGGCGTCTTCGACACCGCCAGCGTCATCGGCGTGGGCGAGGCGGGCNCCGAGGCCGTCGTGCCCCTCNGGGGCCACCGCATGCGGCCCTTCGCCGAGGCCGTGGCCGGAGAGATGGGGGCAGGGGCCGGCGACGTGACCGTGACCGTCAANCTGACCGTGGAGCGGAAGGAGGGCACCGAGGGCGACGTGGCGCGCCTCGCCGACATGGTGGACCGAGAGGTCCGCCGCAAGCTAGACCGCCGCATGAGGATGGGGGCATACGCATGATCTTCGACGGCAAGGACCTGGGGCGCTGGCTCCGGGTCAACCCTACCCGGGCCATGACGCCCAAGGTGAGGGTGNNGACGGAGGAGGTNCCGGGGCGCGACGGGTCCGTGTTCCGCGCCGGAACCCTCGAGCCCCTCGACATCCGGGTGGCCGTGCGCCTGGCCATCGACGCCACGGACCACCGCCAGGTGGCCCGCGTCCGCCGCNTCGTGTCCGCCGCCCTCGTCACCGACGGGCCCCGGGAGCTGGTGCTGCCCGACGAGCCGGAGCTGGCCTACATGGCCATGCTCACCGACTCGGGCGACCTGGACAACCTGTGGTGGACCGGCGGCTGCGAGATCGGCTTCACCGCCTTCGACCCGGTGGCCTACGGGGCTCGGCGCAGCCGTCGGCTGGCCGTGGGGGCGAGCTCCTTCGGCGTGTCGGGCACGTGGCTCACGGGGCCCGTCTTCGAGGCCGTGGGGGCCGGCGCCTCCGTGCAGGTGAGCGACGTCGCCACCGGGGCGTACGTCCGCACCGCCGCGCCCGTCCCCGCCGGCTCCAAGGTCGTCGTCGACTGCGGGGCGCGCCGCACCACCGTGGGCGGCGCCCCCGTGGCCGTGACCCTCGGGAGCGACTACTTCGAGCTCGACCCGCCCACGGCGAGGGTGTCGGTGGCCGGGTGCCAGTCCCCCGAGGTGTCGTGGCGCGAGAGGTGGGTGTGATGGGTCCGACTGTCTACGTGTACGACCGCTGGGGCGCCCAGACGGGCGTCCTGGCGGGCCTGCTGTCCCTCGTGCGCGTCGCCGAGGTCAACGGCGAGGACGCCCTCAAGGTCACATCCATGACGTCGCTGGCCAAGGGCCAGCGCCTGGTGCTCGCNGACGGCCGGGGCGTGTGGCACGAGTACGTCGTCTCCGAGACCGAGGAGGAGCGCAGCGGCGGGGCCGTGGCCTGCACCGCCTACTGCGAGGGNTTCCTCCGGGAGCTCACCGGCGACTACATCGTGGACAGGCGCCCGTCCGGCTCCGCCGCCGTGTGCCTCGCGTCCCTGCTCGACGGCCTGCGCATCCGCCCGGGCACCGTCACCGCCGCGGGCACGGCCCAGATGAGCTGGTACCACGTCTCGGCCAGGGAGGCCCTGAGCGAGCTGGTAGCGGCCCTCGGCTGCGAGATGCGGGGGCGCGTCACCGTGGCCGGCGACAAGGTCACGGGCCGCCACGTCGACCTCGTGGACCGTGTCGGGGCCGCCTCGGCCCGCCGCTTCGAGTACGGCAGCGACCTCACGTCGGTGCGCCGCTCGGTGGACGGCTCCGACGTGGTCACCGCCCTCTACGGCTACGGCAAGGGCATCCCCCTCCACGACGAGGGGGGCGACGCCACCGGCGGATACTCCCGCAAGATCACCTTCGGGGACATCAACGGGGGCAGGGACTACCTGGAGGACGACGCGGCCAAGCGCACCTGGGGGCTCCCCGGCCCCGACGGGACCACCGTCCACGTCTTCGGCAAGGTGGAGTTCGACGACTGCGAGGACCCAGCGGAGCTCAAGCGGCTCACCCGGGAGGCCCTGGACAGGATGAGCCAACCGGCCGTGACCTACGAGGCCGACGTGCTGCAGCTGGCCCGGGGCGGCCTCGACGCCGACGGCATATCCGAGGGCGACACCGTGGCCCTCGTCGACACCTGCTTCGACCCGCCGCTGCGCCTCTCGGGCCGCNTCCTGCGCATCGAGGAGGACCTGCTGGACGCCNCGTCCACCCGGCTCACCCTGGGCAACGTGGCCCCCGCCCTCGACCCGTGGCTCGCCGCCCAGGCGTCGTCCAGCAAGGCGCTGCGCGACCACGCGGCGTCCTGGGACTCGGCCACCCAGGTGGACACGGCATACCTCGACGCCGTGGTGGACCGGCTCAACGAGCAGTTCAAGGCCGGGGGGAGCTACAAATTCGAGAGCTTCGAGCTGGGCACCATATACAGCTCGGTGCCCCTGGACAAGGACGGCAGGCCCACCAGAACCCCCGCCATGGCCATGCAGCTCACCGGGGCCGGGTTCCGCATCGCCAACAGGACCAAGAGCGACGGCGCCTTTGACTGGCGCACCTTCGGCACCGGCGCCGGATTCACCGCCGACGAGCTCACCGTGGGCACNATCACCGGAGGAGCAAACAGCTGGAACCTCAACACCNGAGACCTCCTGTTCAGGAGGGGGTCCATCGCCGACACCCTCGGGAGGAGCGTGTGGGNCCTCACCAAGGGGTCCTTCACGACCAAGTACCTCGAAGCCGCGAGCGCCAAGATCACGAGCTCGACCATCGCCGACTGCACGGCGACGAACCTCAAGGTGGAGTCGGGCGACATCTCGAGCCTGCGGGCCGGACGGGTGGGCGCCAACGACTACCTGTACATGAGGACCGGCGTCACCGTGGGAGGGAACCCGGGAGCGTCGTTCGTCAACCCCTACGGCAACTACCTCGACATCGAGGCGCTGAAGGCCACCGACGACACGACCGGCGCGACGACCGGCATCGGGCTCGCCACGTTCGACGAGCCGTTCATGGCGGCGTCGACCCACTACGACCAACTGTGGCTCTTCCCCCCGTCCGGCATCAAGAACACCTACCTGAGACGGGCCAACGAGCAGCTTTTCCTGAAGGCGGGCGGTGACGTCTACCTGCAAAAAAGCNCGACCCGCGGCATCTTCATGGGGTCGAACCAGGTCATGATCAAGTTCGACAACACCCACTACGTCCTGATCAACTCCTCGGGCATCCAGTGCCGGTGCGGATCTAAGGGGTTCGGCTGGTACAACGGGTCGTTCACCGAGAGCCTCACGTGGAAGGAGTAGACCATGAGCGACACCCCCACGAATATCGAATGGGGCGCAGAGCCCACTCAGGCCGCGCCCACCAATGCCCAGCAGATCGCCGACCTCACCCAGGTGGTAACANGCCTGGCCCAGGTGGCCCAGGACCTGGCGGCATCCACCCACGACCTGGCCGAGATCGCCCGCGCCACACTGGAAGACAGGAGATAGGTCATGGCCACGCACCACCTGAACCTGGACATCAACAAGAGGGCAACCGCCCTGCCCGACGAGGTCGTCGTGCGCGTCGGCGACGTGGGGTCCCAGACCGTCGTGGCCGAGCTGACCGACGACGGGACGCCCTACGCGGTCCCCACCGGATCCACGGTGCGCCTGGACGTCATCCGGGCCGACGGGTGCCTCGTGAGGCAGACCGGCAGCTCCGCCGGATNATCGGTCACCGTNACGCTCCNCGACGCCGCCGTGGCCGTAGCCGGGCTCGCCCGCATCGCCTACATCTCCATCCTGCAGGGCGAGGACGTCGTGGAGTCCACCGACGCCTTCTCCCTGCGCGTGGAGGAGGGCACGGGCACCCGGGCCCTGGCCGCCGCCAAGGACTACGACGACGCCCTCGAGGCGCTCTACTCCCGGTGGAAGGAGCTGGAGGAGCAGGCCGCCGAGGCCGAGGGGGCCCGAGCGGCCGCCGAGGAGGCCAGGGCGTCGGCCGAGGTCGCCCGCGTCTCCGCCGAGTCCGGGCGCGTCCAGGCGGAGGCCGGGCGCGTGTCCTCCGAGGAGGGCCGCGCCGCCGCCGAGGCCGAGAGGGCCGCCTCGGAGCTGCGGCGGGTAGCCGCCGAGCTGGACCGTGCCCAAACCGAGGCCGCCAGGGCCGCCGCCGAGCTCGAGCGCGTCACCGCTGAGGCGCAGCGGGTGACCGGGTGGGCCACCATCACCGCCCAGTGGTCCGAGATCATCAGCTCCATCGGCTCCTCGACCTTCGCGAAGCTCGAGGAGGGCGAGTACGACCCCGCCACCGGCCGTCCGACCCTCGAGGCCGGGGCTCCCAACGTCATCTACCTCGCCCCCGAGACGGGCCCCGACGCCTCCAACGGCTTCTGCGAGTGGGTCTACGTCGACGACTCATGGGAGGAGCTCGGCCCCGCGGCCCCGACGCCGGTCCCCATCCCTGTGGACGCCATCGCGGCCCTCGTCGACGAGGGTACCCAGATGCTCGGCACGAGGTACCTGGACGCCAACGGCCTCAACTACCTCTTCGGCCGCCAGGCCGAGATCTACGCCGCCACCGTCCACACCCACGCCGCCGGCGACATCGTGAGCGGGACGCTCCCCGTGGACCGCGGCGGCACCGGGGCGGCCACGGCCGAGGCCGCGAGGACGTCTCTTGGAGCCGCCTCCAGCGACGAGGTGGCCACGTTGCGGGATTCCGTATCCCGTTGCTCTCTCTGGTCTCCTATCCGCAGCCAGACCACGCCCAGGTGGTGGTTCACCACCGAGTCTGCGGCGCCCTATCCCAACGACGTCGTCTTGACGATCTGCGGCGACGACACGGGCAGCTCGNCCAACGCCGTGGGGCGCGTCCTCGCGTGCGCCCCCGGCGTGGCCCTCCAGCGCAGGCTGGAGCTGTCATCGGGCCGGTGCATCTTCACCATGCGCTCCGGCANCGTCTCGGTGCAGCTCAAGGCGGGGGCCTCCGCGTGGAGCATCCCGGAATCCTACGGGTCGGTGGCCCTCGGGACGCTGCCCGATGGGTGGAGGCCGACGGTGCCCACCTTCATCCCCGCTACGAGCCAGGCCAACCCTGGGTGCGTCGCCTACCTCTCGGTGGCCACCACGGGGGCGGTGGTGCTCCAGAACCACGGCGGCTCCGCCATCACCACCGACGTGTACGCCCAAGGCTGCTACATCGCCGAGGTCATGTCCTAGGGGAGCATGAGGGACTCCCACGACCNCCCNGGGAACCGCCTGACGACCCCGAGCTTTAGGGGGTCGGTGTAGAGGTGGAGCTGGATCTCGGTGCCGTCGTCGAGGGTCGTGCGCCACTCGACGCGGGCCGCCGCGACGTTGTGCCAGACGCTCGCGGAGGCGACCCCCGACGAGACCGCCACGCGTTGGGATACGGAATCACCTCCCTATCACAGCCATCGCCCACGTCCTCTGGGNGTCCTTGANCACCTGCGAGTCGGGGCGCAGGTAGTACCTCGCCGTCGTCGAGATGTCGGTGTGGCCGAGGGCCCTGGAGACCACCGCCACGTCGACGCCGGCCGCCAGGGCCGTGGTGGCCCACGTGTGGCGGAGGTCCTTCGGGGGCACCCACGGGAGCCCCTGCCGCCTGCAGTGCGCCTTGTACCTCCTCGCCACGGNGTTGGGGTCCATCCCGCCGACGAGGCGCCCCTCGCCCTTGAGCTCGCGGAGCCTGGCGACGGCGAACCGGGGGAGCCACACCTCGCGGGCGGAGAGCTCGGTCTTGGGCTCCTCGACCACGACGCGCCCCGCCACCACCTGCACGACACGGCGCACACGCACCCGGCCGTCCCTCAGGTCGACGTCGCGCCACTCGAGGCCGCACCCCTCCTCGCGCCGCAGGCCGAGGCAGACCGAGCAGATGAGCCACGCCTCCAGCTCGTGGCCCCAGAAGCCCCGGAGCAGCCGGTTCACGCCGGCTGCGTCCAGCACNGGGNCCTTGAGGGCGAGCCTCCTCGGCGGCCGCTCCACCCGCACCGTGGGGTCGGCGTCGAGGTAGCCCCACCTCACGGCCTTGCGGAGCATCGCCCGGAGCACCGCGTAGGCGCCGTCGGCGGCCCCCCTCGTGGGGATGGAGGCCAGCCAGCGCTCTATGGCCTCGACGCCTACCTCCGAGAGCTCCGCCGGGGCGAACGCCGGGGCGATGTGACGCTCCCACNTGCGCCGGTACCCGTCGATGGTGCAGGCGCGGAGCCTCGCCTCCTGGTGGGGCATCCATACATCAGCGTAGAAAGTTCCGACCAGCATATGTCCTCCAAAATCCCGTGACCCCCGGGCCCGTCGCCCGGGACGGCCGTAACGGGATTTTCTCGGAGGCGACACCGCCGGGACCATCGGTGGGGACCCGGGCACAGGGCCCGGACGACCGGAAGGAGTCGCATATGGCGACAGTGCTCGAGAGGGTCGACCCGTCGGCGGTCCTCGTGGCCCTGGCACTCATGGGCCTGGACATCGTCCTGGGCATCGCGGGGGCCGTGAAGGAGAAGGACGTCCAGTCCAGCAAGATGCGCGAGGGGCTGTGGCACAAGTGCGGCTCCATCGGCCTCATCGTCCTCGCCTTCGCACTCGAGTACGCCGTGGACCGCGTCGACCTCGGGGTGGTCTTCCCCGGCGTCGTCATCGTCTGCGCGTACATCTGCCTCATGGAGGTGGGGAGCTTCCTTGNGAACNTGGTGGTCCTGAACCCCCAGCTGGCGGACAACCCGATCATGCGGGTCTTCTCGTCCAAGGAGGAGCGGGGCGGGGGCCCTGCGGCGACAATGGGAGGTAGCAATGCCTAAGATCAGCACCAACGCCGGCCACACCCACAGGGCGCCGGGGGCGTCCNGCCACATCGACGAGGTCACCGAGGACCGCCTGGTCCGCGCGGCGGTCGAGAGGTACCTCCGCGCCGCGGGATGGGAGGTGCACGACTCCACCACCGAGGAGGCCACCAGCGACGCCGACCTGGCCATGATNNGCCGCAAGGCAAACGCGAGCGGTGCCGACTATTTCATGAGCATCCACTTCAACAGCTCCGACGGCACGGGCACCGGCGTGGAGGTCTACTACTCCCCCAACTCCAAGTCCACCTGGGGCAAGACCATGGCCACCAAGATCAGCGCTGCCCTGTCCTCGCTCATGGGCATCNGCAACCGTGGTGCCAAGGCCAAGGCCTTCTACGTCATCCGCAACACCACCATGCCTGCCATCCGCATCGAGACCTGCTTCGTGGACAACGCCGCCGACGCGGCCGCATACCGCCGCGTGGGCCCCGACGCCATCGGAAAGTGCATCGCCGAGTGCATCGCCGGCAAGACCGTCACGGCCGCGCCTGCCGNCCCGGCCCCGGCCAAGCCGACCACGTCCGACAAGAAGGCCATGAACGTCGACGGCGACTGGGGCACCACCACCACGACGTGGCTCCAGGAGGCGTTCGGCACCGCCGTCGACGGCGAAATCTGGCACCAGTGGGCGCCCAACAAGCAGCCCGCCTTCGTCGCCGGCTGGAAGTACGACAACAGCGGCGACGGCTCCCCCCTCGTCAAGGCCATGCAGCGCTGGCTCGGCGTGGACGACGACGGCATCTGGGGCAAGAAGACCACCAAGGCCCTCCAGGCCAAGATGGGCACCGCGGTCGACGGCGAACTCTGGCGCCACTCACCGTGCGTCAAGGAGATGCAGCGCAGGCTGAACGCGGGAACGCTCGTCTAGCGATCCTTGTTTATACCCGGCACAAACAAGCCCCCGGCCCCAGCGATGGGGTCGGGGCGTTTTTCGTGCGCCGCCTCAAAGCGGTGACCCTTGCCTGAGGTGCCTCAGCCGTCGTACCGAGACGCCCGTTTGGTTTTCAACACCGTAAAGCTGTTTATGCCTGACCGGAGACCTTGGCACAAGATGGCACAGACCACCCGGAAATGCATACAAGAAAAGAAAGCTCCCGGCACCGAGACGGGTGCCGGGAGCTGCGTGTTCTCATGGTGCCCGAGGTGAGACTCGAACTCACACGGGGTTGCCCCCAGGGGTTTTTGAGACCCCCGTGTCTGCCATTCCACCACTCGGGCGGGCCCAGCCATTCTNGCAGAGACGCCGCAGGCCCACGGCCTCGCCCCTACCGGCTGGCCCGGCCGTTGAGGTAGGGGTTGTCCCGGAGCTCGTCGGCCATGGTCGTGGCCTCGCCGTGGCCGGGGAGCAGCACGGTCTCGGGCGGGATGAGGCCCTTGAGGCGCTCCAGGGTCTCCCCCATCACCTCGGGGTCGCCGCCCACGAGGTCGGTGCGGCCCACGGTGCCCTTGAAGACGGTGTCGCCGGTGAACGCGATGCCGTCGCCCAGGAGGATGACGCCGCCCTCGGTGTGGCCCGGGGTCTCGATGACGGCCATGGTCACGCTGCCCACGGTCACGGTGTCGCCCTCGCGGAGCAGGCGAGAGGGCTCTGGGGCATCGTCGTCGTAGGGGATGCCCNGGCGCCCCACGCCGCTGGCGTGCATGGCGCGCNCGGCGTCGCCCGCGCCGATGGCGAAGGGCACGTCGCCGCCCAGGGCCTCGACGAGCGCGGCCACGCCGCCCACGTGGTCGCCTTNGCCATGNGTTGNCACCACGAGGTCCACGGCGACGTCGGACAGCTGCCCGGCGATCCCGGCGCCGCAGAAGCCCGGGTCCACCACCATGGCATGGCCGTCGCTCACCAGCGCGTAACAGTTGGTCTCGATGGGGCCCACGGTGAAGGCGCGGATCTCCACATGGGAGTCCTCGGGGTCCTCTATCTCTCGCTCGTCAATGGGTTCGGCGATGTCNGNNCCTCNTCTTCATCTGGTTGGCACCCTCGCCGGGCATGATGCGCCGCGCGTCGTAGACGCTGGGCACCCGGCTGACGGCTGCCAGGAGGGGGTCGAGCAGGCTCGCGTCGGAGATGAGCACGAGGAAGCNCAGGCGCGCGAGGCCCGACGNNGTCACCTGGGTGGCCGCCGAGAGGATGTTTCCCCCGGCGTCGGCCAGGGCAATCGTCACGTCCTTGAGAAGGCCGATCCTGTCCGTGGCCTCCACGACGATCTCCACCTGGAACTGCGTGGCCCCGCTGGTGTCCCAAGCGACGTCGATCATGCGCTCGGGGTGCGCCATGAGGCCCTTGACGTTGGGGCAGCTCGTGCGGTGCACGGAGACACCGCGGCCGCGGGTGATGAAGCCCACGATGTCATCGCCGGCCACGGGGTTGCAGCAGTGGGCCAGGTGCACGAGGAGGTCGGGNTCGTTNTTCANCACGACGCCGCAGTTGGAACGCTTGCGCTCCTGCNGGCGGCGCGCCNGGTNGGCGCCGTGGGNNGGCAGCATGGGGCGGTCCTCGGAGAAGACCCGCTTGAACTCCTCGGCTTCCTCGGCAGCCTTCTTGGCGGCGGCGAGCTGGGCCGGCGAGCCCTCCTCGAGCACGTTCTCCACCTTGTTGGCCACCGACTTGGGCGAGAGCTTGTTGGACCCGATGGCGGCGAAGAGGTCGTCGGGCGTCGTGAACTTGAGCGTCTCGCACACCTTTGCGATGGCGCGCACGGAACGCCTCGTGGAGATGCCGTAGCCCTTCTTGCGCAGCTCGACGGCCAGCATGGAGCGGNCCGACTCGGCGTCGGTGCCCTTGTTCACCGAGGTGAAGTACTTGCGGATCTTTGCCCTCGCCGAGGGGGTGCGCACGATGTTGACCCAGTCGGCCGACGGCTTGGAGTTGTTGTTGGTGAGGATCTCAACGCGGTCGCCGGTCTGCAGGTGGTAGGTGAGCGGCACCACGGCGCCGTTGACGCGGGCGCCCACGCAGTGGTTGCCCACCTCGGTGTGCACGGCATAGNCGAAGTCCAGGGGCGTGGAGTCGCGCCTGAGGCTCATGACCTCGCCCTTGGGGGTGAAGATGAAGATCTCGTCGTCGAAGAGGTCCACCCGGAGGTCCTGGAGGTAGCGGCTCGGGTCGTCGATCTCTCCCTCCACGGCCCAGTCGAGGCTGCGGCGGATGTGGGAGATGGTGAGGTCGATGGACCGGTCGCTGGAGCTCATGGCGCCGCTGGAGTTGCCCGAGCTCTTGTAGAGCCAGTGGGCCGCGATGCCGTACTCGGCCTGCTCGTGCATCTCCTTGGTGCGGATCTGGATCTCGATGGGCCGGGCGTCGGGGCCGATGACCGTGGTGTGGAGCGAGCGGTACAGGTTGGGCTTGGGCGTGGCGATGTAGTCCTTGAAGCGCCCGGGCAGAGGGTGCCAAAGCGAATGGACCGAGCCCAGGACCGANTAACAGTCCCCCACGGTCTCGGTGATCACCCGGANGGCGATGAGGTCGTAGATGTCCGAGAAGTCCTTGTTCTTGCGCTGCATCTTCTGGTAGATGGACCAGAGGTGCTTGGCGCNGCCCGTGATCTGGTAGCCGGAGAGGCCCGCGCCCTTGAGCTCGTCGTCCAGCACCTTGATGGCCNNGTCGGTGGCCACGAGGCGCTGCTCGCGCGACTCCTGGACCATGCGGGCGATGCGCTGGTACTCCTCGGGCTCGAGGNAGAAGAAGGAGAGGTCCTCGAGCTCCCACTTGACGGAGCTGATGCCCAGGCGGTCGGCCAGGGGCGCGTAGACGTCCATGGTCTCGCGGGCCTTGAACTGGCGGCGGTCGGGCTTGAGGGCGGCGAGGGTCCGCATGTTGTGGAGGCGGTCGGCCAGCTTGATAATGACCACGCGGATGTCCTTGGACATGGCGAGGAACATCTTGCGCAGGTTGAGGGCCTGCTTCTCGTCGGTGGAGCCCACATCGATGTTGGTGAGCTTGGTCACGCCGTCCACGAGGTCGGCCACGGTCTGGCCGAACAGGTCCTGCAGCTGGTCCTTGGTGGCCGGCGTGTCCTCCACGGTGTCGTGAAGGAGGGCCGCGCACACGACGTCGTCGTCCATGCGCAGGTCGTGGGCCAGGATCAGGGNCNCCTCGACTGGGTGGTTGATGTAGGGCTCGCCGCTCCGGCGCTTCTGCTCGGAGTGGAAGTCGGCCGCGAAGAGGTAGGCCTCCTCGACCTTGGCCATCTGGGCCGGCGTCATGTACAGCTCGCACGTCTTTCTCAGCTGGCCGTAGTTGTCTNCGCCCACTCTCGGGGTGGCGTGGACGCCCTGGACCTACGTGCTATCCATGACCTGCCCCTCTCCTANTTTTTTACGGTTGGGTTCAACTATCGCACAGAACCCCGAAGGTGGGGGCGATGGGGCGATCGATGTGCTCGGCCAGGGCCTCGGCCGGGGCGTGCAGGACCCACTCGGAGAACGTGCGGAACCCCTCCCGGCTCCGCTGACCCTCGCGGTAGCGCACCGACGAGGTGAGCTCCATGTGGCCCGGGTTCTGGGCCANGNAGANGCGCCGGCCGTCCCCGAAGCCCTCCTGGGAGCAGAAGCCGAGCTCGCTGAAGACGCCGATGCCCGAGGAGACCGCGGCCTCGGTGAGCCCGCCGCCGCCGGGGAGCGTGCGGGCGAGGTCNAGCANCTGGCCGTCGGACTCGGCCACGGTGCCGCCGCTCGGGGCGCCCAGGGTGCGCAGGGCCCGGTAGAGGGCCACCAGGGCCTCGCGGGCCGGCGCGGCCGAGGAGAGCACGGCGTCGTTGGTGGGGGCGTCCGCGGGGCCGAAGAGCGCGTGGACCCAGGCCGGGCGCCCGTCTCGGCCGGCACGGCCGCTCATCTAGTTGAACTGCACGGTGTCGAAGGGCAGCGACCAGAGCACGACATGGCGGACGTCGGGGAGGTCGACCCCCTCGCCGAAGGCGGAGGTGGCCACCACGCAGCTCACCCGGCCGGACCGGAAGGCCCGCTCCACGGCCACGCGGCGGCCGCGGTCCAGGCCGCCGTGGTAGAAGGCCACGCGGTGGGCGAGGTCGGGCAGCCGGTGCCGCAGCTCGCGGGCGACGGCGCAGGCGGCGTCGCGGGTGTTGACGTAGACGATGCACCGCTCCCCCGACGACGCCACGGAGGCGGCGTAGGCGCCCCGGTCGCGGAGGCCGCGGTGGTCCGCCACGGAGAGGTTGGACCGCACGGTACGGTCCACGACCACACGGTCCACGGAGAGCAGCCGGCAGACCTCCTGGGCCACGGAGTCCGACGCCGTGGCGGTGGCGGCGAGCACCTGGGGCGACTCCAGGAGGGACAGGACCTCGGGCATGTCCTGGTAGGCGGCGCGGTCGCCGCCGTGACCCATGGCGGCGTGGTGGGCCTNGTCAACCACGACGAGGCCCACGCGGCCNNAGGCGNCGAAGCGTCTCCGGGGGATGGAGAGGAACTCGGGCGTGGTGAGCACCACGTCCACCGAGCCGTCGGCGAGGCCGGCGAAGGCGGCGTCGCGCTCGTGGGCGGGGGTCTCGCCCGTGAGGACGCGCACCCCGATGCCGAGCCCCGCGAACGCACGCTCGAGGTGGAAGGCCTGGTCGTTGACCAGGGCACGGAGCGGGAAGACGAGCACGGAGGCCCGCCCGCCGGCCACGGCCAGGCGCGCCGCGTNGAGGTGGAAGACGAGGGACTTGCCGCGGCCGGTGGCCATGACCTCGAGGACCGACTGGCCCTCGGCCAGCATGCCCAGGGCAGTGGCCTGGGCGGGCAGCAGGTCGCGGTCGCCGATGAGGGAGCGGCGCAGGGCGTCGGTGAGCCCGGGGGCGTCGAGGGCCGCCAGGCGGGCGCGCTCGGACGCGGGGTCGGGGCCGTCAGCGACGGCGTCGTCGCCGTCCGCGGCCGCACCGGGAACCGGCGCGTCGTCGGGGCACGCGGGGCCCTCGCCCCCGTCCCCGCCGTCGNCGGAGGCGCCGTCGCGGTAGAGGATGTCGCGCACCATGAGCTTGACCTTGGAGCGGCCCTGCCAGGTCTCCACCACGGCCTCGAACACGAGGTCCACGGCGCCCTCCCAGGAGAGCGNCCGCTCTACGTCNGGGGCGCGGAACATGATGGCCGCCACGGAGTTGGCGCCGTCGCTGACGAAGAAGCGCACGTGCTCCCCCGTGGCGCCCACGGCCGCGGCGGAGCGCATGGTGACGCCCCGCACGGCGAGGAGCGGCTTCTTGTTGCCCTGGCCGAAGGGGCGCAGGAGGTCGAGGCCCTGGACCACGGGCATCGTGAGCTCGTCGAGGGTGACGACGCAGGCCACCTCCCCCACCGAGGCGAACTGCTCCGGGGGCAGGGCGGAGAGCTCCCCCGAGAGGCGGTCGCGGAACTCCGGCAGGCGGTCGGCCGGCAGGGTGACGCCCACGGCGCCCGCATGGCCGCCGAACCGCGTGAGGAGGTCCGAGCAGCCCTCCACGGCGTGGAAGAGGTCCACGGACCCCACGGACCTGCCCGACCCGCGCGCCTCGCCGTCGGCCACCGAGAACAGCAGGCAGGGCACGTGGTAGCGGTTGACCATGCGGCTGGCCACGATGCCCTTGACGCCCTCGTGCCACCCCTCGCCGCCCAACACGAGGCAGGGCCCGCCGTCGTACTCCTCGGCCGCCCGGGCCGTCACCGAGGCCGCCATGGACGCCTCCGTGGCCCGGCGCTCGTCGTTGATGGCCTCCAGGCGGCCCGCCAGCGTGGNGGCCTCCACGGGGTCCTGGGNGACGAGGAGGTCGAACGCCACGTCGACGTCGCCCATGCGCCCGGCGGCGTTGAGGCGCGGCACGAGCGAGAACGGCAGGTCGTCGGCCTCGATGGAGGAGAGGTCGGCGCGGCTGGAGGCGGCGAGCGCCACGAGACCCGGCCGGGAGGTGCGCCGCATGGACGCGACGCCGTCGGCCACGAGGGCGCGGTTCTCGCCCACGAGCTCCATCATGTCGCTCACGGTGCCCAGGCTGGCGAGGTCGGTGTAACCGCGCCAGAGGTCGGGCCGGCCCAGGCGGCGGCCCAGCTCGCAGACGAGCTTGAGCGCCACGCCGGCGCCGGCGAGGTCGCGCGACGGGCTCTCGGGGTCGAGCTTGGGGTCGGTGACCGGCACGCCCCGGGGCACGGAGGAGCCGGGCTCATGGTGGTCGGTCACCACGACGTCGATGCCGCGGGCGACGGCGGCCGCCACCTCGTCGGCGCTCGCGATGCCGTTGTCCACGGTGACGATGAGGTCGGGCGAGCAGGCGGCCGCCACGCGCTCGAGGGCGGCGGCGGAGAGGCCGTATCCCTCCCCGAAGCGCCGGGGGATGAACGCGTGGACCGTCGCACCGAGGTCGCGCAGGGCCAGGGCGAGCAGGGCGGCGGAGCTCATGCCGTCGACGTCGAAGTCGCCGAAGACCGCGACGGTCTCCCCGTCGCGCACGGCCCGCTCCACGCGGTCCGCCGCCTGCGCCATGCCCGGCAGGTCGAGCGGGTCGAGCCAGTCGCGCCCGAGGGATGGTGTGAGGAGGCGCCCCACGGCGTCGAGGTCGGTGCATCCNCGGGCGGCAAGCACGCGGGCGACGAGGGCCGGGACGCCGAAGCCCTGACGTATGGCCTGCTCGACGGCGGGGTCGGGCTCGAGGACGCGCCACCGGTCGCTCCGGTCAAGCCCTGCCATGGCACACCGCCCTCCCCGGGCCGCGGCCCGCCTCTCGTGGTCTTTGAGTATGCCACGACGGCGGCGCCCCGCTGCGGGGGGGCGCCGCGGCGGCCGCGCGGGGTGCGGGGCCTAGAAGTCGCGGCGGCCGTCGAGGCGGTCGCGGTACTCGGCCATGAAGGCGCCGTAGCGGCCGTCGAGGATGGCCTGGCGCGCACGGGCCATGAGGTCGAGGAGGTACCGCGTGTTGTGGAGCGACAGCAGGATGCCGCCGAGCATCTCCCTCTGCTTCACCAGGTGGTGGATGTAGCTGCGCGAGAAGCCGCCCGCGCAGGNGGGGCAGCCGCANTGCTCGCCGATGGGACGGGGGTCGGCGCGGTGGCAGGCGTTCTTGAGGTTGAGGCGCCCCTCGTCGGAGAAGGCCGTGCCCGTGCGAGCCGTGCGGGTGGGCAGCACGCAGTCGAACATGTCCACGCCCACGCCCACGCCCTCCACGAGGGTGGTGGGGTTGCCCACGCCCATGAGGTAGCGGGGCTTGTCGCGCGGCATGTACTCGCCGGCGAGGGGCGCCAGGGTCTCGAACATCACGTCATGACTCTCCCCCACCGAGTAACCGCCGATGCCGTAGCCCGGGAAGTCGCCGATGTCCTCGAGACGCCGGAGGCTCTTGAGGCGCAGGTCGAGGTCCATGCCGCCCTGGACGATACCGAAGAGCGCCTGGTCGGGCCGGGTGTGGGCCCTCCAGCAGCGCTCGGCCCAGGCGCTCGAGAGGTCCACGGCCCGCTCGAGGTAGGAGCGCTCGCNGGGGTAGCCGGGGCAGACGTCCAGCTGCATGCAGATGTCGGAGCCGAGGAGCTCGGCGATGCGCATGTTCTCCTCAGGCGTCCAGGTGACGTAGGAGCCGTCGTAGTCCACGGCGCGGAAGGTCACGCCGTCGNCNGNAAGGCGCACGTGGTCGCCGTGGGAGAAGACCTGGAACCCGCCGGAGTCGGTGAGGATGGGGCCGTCCCAGCGCTCCCAGGCGTGCAGGCCGCCCATCTGGGCGACGAGCTCGGCGCCGGGGCGCATGGCCAGGTGGTACGTGTTGGCGAGGATGNTCTNGNCACCGAGGTCCCGCACCATGGAGGGCATGAGGCCCTTGACGGTGGCCTTGGTGCCCACGGGCATGAAGATGGGGGTGGGGACGTCGCCGTGGGGCGTGTGGAGCACGCCGGCCCGCGCGTGGGTGGCGGGGTCCTCGGCGACGACGTCGAAGGTGAAGGGGAAAGGCTGCTGGCTCACGGGTCCTCCAGAGTGTTCGCGGTGGGGCCAGTCTAGCAGCGGCGGCCGGTGCGGCGGGGGCGGGGAGTCAGGCCCGGCGGCAACGCCGCGCCGAGGCGGGTACAGTGGTTCACATACGGATGGAACGGCTTTGGGAGGTCCCATGGCGGACAATGCCGGGCAGAACGGGCAGGCGCAGGACGACCTGCAGGGCACGGACGCGACGGAGGACCGGGCGGACGCNGCCGAGGCGGCGGAGAGCGCCCCGGGGACGGGCGGGCAGGCCAGCGACGGCGAGACGGCCGCCGAGGACGGCGCCCCCGCGGCGGACGGCGTGGCGGAGAGTGACGCCCCCGACGACGGCCTCGAAGCGGCGCCGGCCCCCGACATCGTGGACCGCGCCCGCAAGGCCGCAGGTACCGTGGCCGACAGCGCCCGCAAGGCCGCGGGGGCGCTGGGCCAGGAGACCGTGAGCGGCTGGAGCGCCATGCGCGCCGTGAGCCAGGCCAAGCGCGCCCACGGGGAGGCCGCCGACCGCCTGGCCGAGCTCAAGGCCACCATCGAGGAGGACAGCCGCACGCTCGCCCACCGCCGCGAGGTGGAGGAGACCTACGACGAGCTCGTCGCCGGGCAGACCGCCGCCCTCGAGGCGGCCCGTCGGGCGCAGCGGGACCTCTCGGACAGGATCGCCGCCGCCGAGGCGGAGGTGGGGGCCCGGGAGGGCGACCTCGAGGAGCTCAAGGCCAAGAACGAACGCGACCTCCGTCCCTACAAGAACCTTGCGGACAGCTCTAAGTCCACGGCCGACGACGCCGCCCGCACCCTCTCGGAGGCCAAGAAGGCCGCCAAGACGGCCGAGGGCGCCGTGCGCGACATCACGAAGAGGCGCGACTCCCGCGTGTCCACCGCCAACAAGGCCGCCGACAACGCCCGCCAGCGCCTCGCGCGCCTGCAGTCCGAGATCTCCTCCATGCAGCGCGACCCCGACGCCGACCCGAAGCAGCTCTCCTCGATGAAGGCCGAGGCCACCGCCGAGATGGCGCGCCTCTCCCGCGCCCAGGACGACGCCAAGGCCGCCCCGGGCGAGGCAGCGCCCGCCATCGAGGCCGCCGAGGCGCACCTCGCCGGCGCCCGCAGGGTCCTGGAGGAGGCCGAGAGGGAGGCCGACTCCGCCAAGAAGGAGGCCAAGAAGCGGGCCCGCGACCTCGACCGCGAGCAGGAGCGCGCCAAGGCGGCGGAGGCCGACGCCGAGGACCTGCTCATCGAGGCCCAGAAGCAGGTGCGCGCCCTCAAGCAGGACCTCGCCGCGCAGCAGGAGGCCGAGTCCCAGGCCCAGGCGACCCTCGACGANGCNGCCGACATCGTGGCCCACCCCGAGGAGACGGACGCCCTGGCCGACCGCGTGACCGACAACAGCGCCGCCGCCGAACGCCAGGAGATCCACGTGCAGACGCTGGCCGACACCGAGCGCGACCTGCGCCAGCGCACCCTGCGCAGCCGTGTGGCCTTCATCCTCGTGGTGGTGGCCGCCGTCATCGTGCTGGCGGTGCTGTTCATGGCGTTCTCCTCGTAAGCCTCCCCCGGCGGCGCCCCGTCCCGGCTCCCGTCCCAACACCCGGACACTTTTGTCCCATTGGTCGGGCTCTCCAGTTGTCACCCTGGTCGGGCACCCGAGGTGTCGCGCGACCAGCGGGTGCCGGACCATGCCGAAGGCCCCTGCGGCATGGGTTTTTCGGCTGAGGGGTGCTCGAACCCATGCCACAGGCCCCTGCGGCATGGGTCACTCAGCGTCGGCCGCCTGAAAACCATGCCGCAACCCGCTCCGGCATGTCCGGAACCCATAAGGTGGGAAACAGGCGACGTGACGGACTGGCCAGGCNGCGNNGCNACNACGGATTGGCCAGGCAGCGCTGCCATGCCATATGTTCGGTGGTTTTCTCTGCGCGAGGGACCCAGAACCACCGAACATCACGATGTTCGGTGGTTTAGACAAGGTTTCTTACCGAAAAGCACCGAGCATCAGGAGGTGCTCCTGAAGAGGGAGGGAGGCCGCAGAGGCGCAGGGCGGCAGGTGCGCGACCGGGCGTGACGGTTAAAGTGCCCGACCAAGGTGACGGCGAAAGTGTCCGGGTGCTGGGACAAGAAGTGGGACAAAAGTGTCCGGGTGTTGGGACAAAGACGAGCAGTAATCGCTGAGCCCCAACCCCCGACGAGCGCACCTAAGCCATCCCAGCTGTCGGGGTCACAGGCCGGTCCGACGATGCAAAACGCCGGACCCATGGGCCGAAGGCCCCGCAGCCTACCTGATAAGCATGGCGTCGCCGAACGACAGCATGCGGTAGCCCTCGTCCACGGCCTCGCCGTAGGCGGCCATGACCTGGTCGCGCGTGGCAAAGGCCGAGACCAGCATCATCAGCGTGGAGCGGGGCACGTGGAAGTTGGTGACCATGGCGTCCACCACGTGGAAGGTGGAGCCGGGCATGAGGAAGAGGTCCGTGGTGGCGTCGCGCCGCTCCACGAGGTCCCCCCTGCCGCACACGGCGGCGGAGTCGGGCGCGCCCTCGAAGCGGCGCGCGACGACGGCGGGGCTGTCGGCCGGCGCCTCGGGGTCGAAGGCGCTCTCGAGGGAGCGCACGGACNTCGTGCCCACGGCCACCACGCGGTGCCCGGCGGCCTTGGCGGCCTTCACCCTCTCCACGACCTCGGCCGGCACGTGGTAGCGCTCGGTGTGCATGACGTGGTCGGCGGGGTCGTCCNCCTCCACGAGGCNGNACGTGTCGATCCCCACCTCGAGCTCCANGAAGCACATCCCCACGCCCCNNGCGGCGAGGCGGTCGATGAGGGCCGGCGTGAAGTGCAGGCCGGCCGTGGGCGCGGCGGCGGAGTGCTCCTCGTCCATGGCGTAGACGGTCTGGTACTTCTCGGGGTCGCCCTCGTAGGAGGTAATGTAGGGGGGCAGCGGCACGTGGCCCACGGCGTGCATGGCCTCGTCGAGGGTGCGGCCGCCGGCGGGCGAGAAGCGCACGAGCCGGCCGCCCTTGGAACCCTCCACGAAGTCCAAGACCTCGCCGGTGAGCACGACCTCGGCACCCTCGGGGGCGTGGAGGCCGCCGGCGCGGTACTCGACGACGGCGCCGGGCTTGAGGCGCTTGCCCGGGTTCACCAGGCACTCCCAGACGCCGCCCAGGGGGTCCACGTCCTCGCGGCGGCGGAGCAGCAGCGTCTCGGAGACGGCGCCGGTGGGCTTGCGCCCCACGAGGCGGGCCGGCAGCACGCGGGTCTTGTTGGCCACGAGCAGGTCGCCCGGCTCCAGGTAGTCGACGATGTCGGTGAAGGNACGGTGCTCCACCGAGCCGTCCTCCCGGTCCAGCACGAGGAGGCGGCAGCTGTCGCGGGGCTCCGCGGGGGCCTGGGCGATGAGGGCCTCGGGCAGGTCGTAGTCGAAATCGTCGGTCTTCATGGCTTGGCTCCCTGGGACGCGCGGCAAAACATGAGGGTTATACCACCGATGCGCGCCGGAAGCCTCCCGGGGTGCCGTCACGCCCCGGCCCGGGCCCCCTCGCGGCGGCGCCGGCGCTCCTCGCGGGCCTCNGCGCGCTCGAGCGCGGCCTCCACGGCCGAGAAGCGGCAGCCGCAGTAGTTCTGCCGGTACATGCCCAGCTCGCGCGACCGCCGCGTGGCCTCGGGGTAGGCCGGCCGGAAGTCGCGCACCACGGGCTCCAGGCCGTGGGCGCGGGCGCAGGCCACGAGCACCTCGTCGCAGGTGTCGTGGAGCTGGTGGGGCGACACGGCCAGGGTGGTGGTCACCAGCGAGAAGCCCCGCTTCCGGGCGGCGCGGCACGCCTCGGCCAGGCGCAGGGCGTAGCAGGCGCGGCAACGGGCCCCCCGGTCGAAGCCCCTGGGCGCCACGGCGCGCTCCCAGAGGGTTCGGTCGTCCCCGCAGGTCACGACCTCGATCCCCTCCCCCTCGGCCCATTCCAGGAGGGTGGCCAGGCGCCGGTCGTGCTCGGCCACGGGCTGGATGTTGGGGTTGGTCCAGAAGACCGTGGGCTCCATACCCTCCTCGCGGAGCAGCCGCACGGGCTCCAGGGAGCACGGGCCGCAGCAGGCGTGGACGGCGACCGGTACCGACGCGCTCACCGCTCCCCCTCCCCCACGGGTGCGGGGCCGGGCGCCACGAGGTCGTAGCCCCGGGCGGTGTCGCGCACGTAGGGGGCCTCCGCCGCAGAGACGCGACGGGCCATGACGAGGTCGCCCGTGCAGCCCGAGAGGTGCAGCCAGAGGCAGGTGGCGCCGGCCATCGGGACGTCGAGCAGCGCGCCGCCCNCCAGAAACACGGCCGAGAGGAGCGCGGCCGGGGCGAGCAGCACGGCCACGAACGAGCGACGCGGNAGCACGGCGCCGTCGGCGCAGGTGTAGAGCATGCCCGGCGGCATGTAGCCGCACCGCAGCCTGAGGCCGCGANCGCCCAGCAGCCTGAACGCCGCCCCGTGGACGAGCTCGTGCACCGGCAGCGCCACGGCCGAGACCAGCGCCACCGCGGCGAGCCAGTGGACGCNCACCGCCTCCACGGGCGCGGCGACGGCGAGGAGCACGTCGAGGACCAGGCCTGCGGCGGCCACGACGAGGGAGCCGCGGGCCACGGAGGCNAGCCAGGCGTCGTCTGCCGTGAGGTCGAAGGACTCGACCGTCGTCATCCCCAGGTCGCGCACGGCACCTCCCGATGGGCCATAATGGACGGGTTGACCACACGATACGCGACCACCGCGAGGTATGCCATGCCCACTGCCANCCGCCCCTCATTCCCTGCCNGCGCCGTGGTGACGGCCGGCATGCCCTACGGCAACAAGGGCCTGCACTTTGGCCACATCGGGGGCGTCTTCGTCCCCGCGGACTTCTTCGCCCGCTTCCTGCGCGACCGCATCGGCGCCGAGAACGTGCTGTNCGTCTCGGGCACCGACTGCTACGGCTCCCCCATCATGGAGGGCTTCCGCAAGAAGGCGGAGGACGGCTACGAGGGGACCATCACCGACTACGTCGCCGCCAACCACGAGGCCCAGAAGGCCGCGCTCGCCAGCTACGAGGTGGCCCTCGACTTCTACGGCGGGTCGGGCCTGGCCCCGGCCAGAGACGTCCACGCCGCCATGAGCGACGCCGTCATCCGCCGCCTCCACGAGGCCGGCACCCTCAAGCTCCGCGAGACGCTGCAGTTCTACGACGTCGAGGCCGGGCAGTTCCTCAACGGCCGCCAGGTGCAGGGCTTCTGCCCCGTGCCGGGCTGCAAGTCCGAGAAGGCCTACGCCGACGAGTGCGACCTCGGCCACCAGTTCGAGCCGGCCGACCTCGTGNGCCCCGTGAGCCAGGTCACCNGCACCGTGCCCGAGCTGCGGCCCGTGGCCAACTGGTACTTCGACCTGCCGGGGTTCCAGNACTACCTGGAGGGCCTCGACGACGACTGGGAGACCGACGACCAGGTGCGCGACGTCGTGGTCAAGACCGTGCGCGAGTCGCTCGTGCCGCCGGCGATCTACCTCAAGTGCGACCTGCGCGGGGAGTTCGACGCCGTGGCCACGGAGCTCCCGCCCCACACGGTGCACGAGCCCCAGGGCAGGCAGCAGTCCTTCTCGGTGGAGTTCGCCGNCTGGGAGGCCCGTGACCGGGCCCGTGAGGTGCTCGACGGCGCCGGCCTGCGCTTCCGCACCGGCAAGTGCCTGCTGCCGTTCCGCATCACCGGCAACATCGACTGGGGCGTGCCGGCGCCGGCCATGGACGGCGTGGACGGCCTCACGGTGTGGTGCTGGCCCGAGTCGCTCTGGGCGCCCATCTCGTTCACCGAGACCGTGCTCGGCGAGACGCCCGAGGACCACGCCGNCAACGCCACGCTGCCCGGGGCCGTGCCCGACACCCACGCCNGGGCGGACTGGCGCGACTGGTGGTGTGCCGACGACGCCCAGGTCTTCCAGTTCATCGGCCAGGACAACATCTACTTCTACTGCGTGGCCCAGCCGGCCATCTGGAAGGCCCTCGGGTGGGGCCTGTTCCAGGACACCCCCGTGGCCAACTACCACATCCTGTTCATGAACAAGAAGGCCTCCAGCTCCGGGGCCGTCAAGCCGCCCATGGCCGCCGAGTTGCTCGACTACTACACGCCCGAGCAGCTGCGCTGCCACTGGCTGTCGCTGGGTCTGGGCGCCAAGGCCGTGTCGTTCGCCCCCAAGCCCTTCGACACGAGCGTCTCCCACAAGGACAAGAAGACCGGCGAGGAGGTCCTGGTCAAGGACGACCCCCGCGTGGTGGACCCGGCCCTCAAGGAGAGCGCGTTCCTCACCAACATCTTCAACCGCCTGGCGCGCTCCTGCTTCTACGGCGCCCAGCGGCACCTGGGCGGCCGCCTGCCCGAGGTGGCGCCGGGCGAGGAGACCGTGGCCGCCTGCGACGAGGCCACCCTGGCGTTCGAAGAGGCCATGCACGGCCTCGACTTCACGCGCGCCCTCTCCGTGGCCGACGCCTTCNGCCGCGAGGCCAACCGCCGCTGGGACGCCGCGTCCAAGGCCGCCAAGGNCGACGAGNACGCCTATGCGGCCGCCCTCGCCGACGCCTTCCGGAGCCTGCGCACCCTGACGCTGCTCATGCACCCCGCAGCCCCCACCGGCTGCGAGAAGGTCCGCGAGCACCTGGCCATACCCGCNGACCTGCTGTTCTCCTGGGACCACGCCTTCGAGGGAGTCACGGAACTCGTGGGGGCCATGGGAGAGGCCGTGGCCGACCACGGGCTCGTGGAGCTCCCGCCGAGGACCGACTTCTTCGAGAAGCACCCGAGCCAGTACCGCTGAGCCGGTACCGCCCGCCCGTGCCCTACGGCGAGAGGACCCGGGCGGGCATCATCGGGTCAATCAAGGGCGGCCCCCGCACCTCGAGATGCGGGGGCCGCCCTTCCGTTGCCGCCCTTGCGATGCATGAGGAGGGTCTCCCCTTTCCCAGAAGTCGTCCCGGGAAGGGGATCTGCCCCGTTGCCGCACCGCGTCTTCCCAGAATCCAAATCGGGAAGGCCCTTTTCCCCAGAGAGGTTCCCAAAATCCCTTTTGGGAAGGAAAAACGCCCCAGAAGGGGTTTTGGGAAGGACGACCCGATGCCACGCGGCCTTCCCGGCTTCCCAAAAGCGTTATCGGGAAGCCGCCGAGCGCGAGCGACCGCAGCGGCCGCGCTACCCCTGCGCCGCCTCGCCGCGCCAGCGGTCCAGGTGGGGCAGCAACATGCCCATGAGGGAGACGGCCTCCTCCCGGGAGATGCCCATGGCGTCGNCCTCGAGCTGGGCCGTGGCCTCGATGAAGTCGTCCATGGACACGTCCTTGGCCGTGAAGTCGCCGCCGTCGTAGCAGTACTTGCAGTAGTGGTCGCTCGGGCTGCCGTCGGCCTCGGTGCCGTGGAGGGACGGGTCGGGGATGGGCATGGAGCAGCACTGGCAGTAGTACTCCATGGGCATCTCGAAGAAGCGCTCCAGCGGCACGGAGAACACCGTGCAGATGAGCTTGATCATGTCGATGCCCGGGGCCGTCTCCCCGGTCTCCCAGCGAGAGACGGCCTGACGGGTCACGTAGAGCCTGCGGGCCATCTCCTCCTGGGTGAGGCCGGTCTCCTTGCGGATGGTGGCGACGATGTCTTTCATGGCCATGGGTTCCTCCCGAGGTCGTTGGTGGGTGGCCCCATGATGGGGGTGCGGAGGGGTGCCCGACAAGAAACGGGTTGTTGCGGAGGGGCCCGGTGTCCCATGGGCCGGCCTCGTTGGGCGTCACCGACGCACGAGCGCCGCCAAGACGACCCAGCACCTCGCCACAGGGAAAAAGGCGCGCCGGACGACGGGTCCGGCGCGCCCNCGACGCAGGGTGAGAGCAAGGGCTACATGATCTTGCGATAGAGCCCGATGATGGTCTCGGCGTCGGCGTCGCGCGGCGTGCCGGGGAAGCAGGCGTCGGCCATGACGTCGGCGGCGAGGTCGGGGAGGTNCTCCTCGACGATGCCCTCGCACGCCGTGGGGATGCCCACGTCGGCACCGAGCTCGGCCACGGCAGCCACCACGAGGCGGTTCACCTCGTCGATGGGGAGGCTGTCGGAACCCTCGACGCCCATGGCCTCTCCGATGGCGCGGTAGCGTTCGCCGCAGGCCGGCGCGTTGTACTCGAGCCCCACCGGCAGCAGCATGGCGCAGGCGACGCCATGGGGCGTGTCGTAGCGGGCGGAGAGGGTGTGGGCCATGGAGTGGACGATGCCCAGCCCCACGTTGGAGAACCCCATGCCCGCGATGTACTGCCCCAGGGCCATGGCGGTGCGGCCGCTGCCGGGCTCGCCGCCCTCGGCCTCGGCCACCGCGTCGCGCAGGTTGCGGGAGATGATGCGGATGGCCTCGAGGTGGCNCATGTCGGAGAGCTCCCAGCCCCCCTTGGTGAGGTAGCCCTCGATGGCGTGGGTNAGGGCGTCCATACCGGTGGCGGCGGTGAGCGCCGGGGGCATGCCGGCCATCATGTCGGGGTCGACCACGGCGNCCTCGGGGANGCCGTTGACGTCCACGCACACGAACTTGCGTTTCCTGGCCACGTCGGTGATGACGTAGTTGATGGTCACCTCGGCGGCGGTGCCGGCGGTGGTGGGCACGGCGACGGTGAAGGTGGCGTGGTTCTTGGTGAGGNNCACCCCCTCGAGGGANACGNNGTCGGAGAACTCGGGGTTCTCGGCGATGACGCCGATGGCCTTGGCGGTGTCCATGGAGGAGCCGCCACCCACGGCCACGATGGCGTNGGCACCGGAGGCCTCGAAGGCGGCCACACCGGCCTGGACGTTCTCGACAGTGGGGTTGGGCTTCACATCGGAGAAGAGCTCCCAGGGGATGCCGGCTCCGTCGAGCACGTCGCACACCTTGGCGGCGATGCCGGCCTTGACCAGGCCGGGGTCGGTGCATACGAAGACCTTGGACTTCCCGCGGCGCAGCAGCTCGCCGGGGATCTCGGCCACGGCCCCAGGGCCGTGGTAGGAGACGGGGTTGAGAACGAAACGGTTGACCATGGGCGGTACTTCCTTCCTTTCGGCGGGCTCGGCCCGCCTGCTGGCTTTTACCGGCTGACGCCGAGGATGGAGGCGATGCGCTCCATCTGGGCGTCGTCGAGCTGGACTGCGGGGTCGAAGATTCGGGTGGAGATGGGCAGCCCCTCCACGGCCACGGCCCCCTTCACGGCCGACACGAACAGGTCCGCGCACCCGTAGACCGCCATGTAGCGCGAGATCTTCTGGGAGCACGCGAACGCCTCGGCGAGGTCCCCCGCCTTGTAGGCCTTGTCCATCCTGGAGAACACCTCGGGCACGGCGTTGGTGAGGCCGCAGAGCACGCCGTTGCCGCCGGAGGAGCGGTTGGCGAGGTAGTACTCGTCGAAGCCGGAGAGGACCGAGAACTCGGGGTTCACGGCCCTGACCGCGCCGATCACCTCGCGGGTGTGGCTGATGCAGTCCACGGTGTCCTTGATGCCGCAGATGGCGGGGTGGCGGGCGGCGAGGGAGGCGACGAGGTCGGGGGTGAGGTCGGTGCCGGTGCGTGCCGGGAAGTTGTAGAGGACCACCGGCAGGTCCTGGGCCTCGGCGATGGCCCCGAAATAGCGCTCGGCGCACTGCGGGCTCGGCCCGAANTAGTAGGGCGACACCGCGAGCACGGCGTCGGCGCCGGAGCGCGCGGCATGGCGGGACAGCTCGAGGACGTTGGAGAAGGTGGTGTCGCCCACGCCCACGAACACCTTCATGCGCCCGGCCGCTCTCTCCACGGCAAAGGACACGGCCCGCTTCTTGTCCTCAAGGCTCACCGAGTAGAACTCGCCTATGGACCCGAACAGGAGGACGCCGTCGATCCCGGCCTCGGCCAGGTGGTCGATGTGGCGCCCCCAGANGTCGAGGTCGAGNTTGCCCTCGTCGTCGGTCACGGTGACCGAGGGGCAGAACACGCCGTCGAACATCTAATCGCTCCTTTCATGGGCGTGCCGGGCCCCGGGGCCCGGCACGCCTCGCACATNGTTCGNTCNCCGGGCCTAGGCCAGCTCCTCGCTCTCGTAGACCACGCCCTTCTGCACGATCACGTTGGCGTACTGGGCGCGCTCGCCGGTTGCCACCACCACATAGGCCCGGGAGGCGGCCTCGTAGAAGGGGAACCGGTCGATGCGGCCCACCGCCTCGGCTCCGCGCCCGTCTGCGGCGGCGACGATCCTGTCGTAGACGTCCCACACGGGCGTCTCCACCGTGTCGCCCGGGACCTTCTCCATGAGGGTGACGGGCTTCTCGACGTACTGGTCGAGGGGCACGAGCCTCAGGACGGCCTCGAGCAGCTCGGGCACACCGTGGCCGTCGCAGCGGACCACGAGGGTGTCCCTGCCCACCGACTCGGCGGGGAAGTTGGCGTCGGCGAGGACGAGGGTGTCGCCGTGGCCCATCTCGTCCAAGGCGCGCAGCAGCTCGGGCCCGATGATGGCGGGGATTCCTTTGAGCATGGTCACTCCTTAGTCCAGCGCAGCCGGGTCGATGCCGTAGCAGGNGCAGGCGTTGTCGCAGAAGAAGCGCCCGTCGTCGCCGAAGGCCTCGCGCAGGCGAGCGAAGTGCTCGGCGAAGTCGCCGTACATGGAGACGACGGGCCAGTTGGAGGCGTAGAGCAGGCGGTCGGCGCGAAATGTCTCGCGCACGAAGCCCAGGAGCTCCCGGCAGAAGCCGGCGTCGGCCGTNGGGAACCCNGACACCTTGACGTAGAGGTTCGGCAGGTCGGCAAAGCCGGCCATGACGTCGCGCCAGGCGTCGTCGAAGGTGTCGGGGGTCACGTTGCCGAGGTGGTTGAGCACGACGGTCTCCTCGGGCACCTGGGAGAAGGCCCGGAGGGCGTCGGGGAGCTCGGCCGTGCGGTTGCACGACTCGAAGGGCAGCCCGGCCGCGGCGAGCACCCGCAGCCCCTCGAGGAACCCTGGCTCGAGACAGCGGCGGGGAGGCTCGGAGTCGATGTGGAGGGGCTCGCGGACACCCGCCGCGAAGACCGGCAGGCGCATCCAGGGCTCCACCCGGGTGCGCAGCATCGCGGCGAGGAGCTTGGGGTCGTCGGCCATGCGGTCCCACACGAGCCGGTCCTCGAGGGCCGGGTCGTCGCCGTCGACCTCGACATAGACGCCGCCGACGAAGTCCACGCCGGGAAGCCCGGCATAGGCGGCCTCGAGGTCAGACAGGTCATAGGTGCACGTGATGGAGCCGTCGGTGCCCTCGAGCCAGTGGAGGTTCNGGCAGGAGAGGTNCCACACGTGGAAGTGGGCGTCTATAACGCGCAGTCCCTTGNCGGCCATCTCAGCTCGCCTNCAATCCGNTGCGGGAGCCCCTGAAGCCGTACCAGGCCACGAAGGCCAGGGAGGGCACGGCGATGATCATGGCGAAGGTNTGGCTGCCGGTCATGTCGATGAGGGCGCCCGCCAGGAGCGGCACGAGGGCGCCACCCACGATGGACATGACGAGGGCCGACGAGCAGGTCTTGGCCGCGGCGCCGTTGAGCCCCCGCAGGGTGAGGGAGAACACCGTGGGNTAACCGATGGACATGAACAGGAAGGCCAGGATGAGGGCCACCACCGACACCGGGCCAAGGCCCAGGAAGCACACGAGGAACAGCACGGCCGCGGTCCCCATGTAGACGCCGAGCATCTTGCCGGCGTCGAAGCGGGCGNGCAGGGGAACCGAGACGAAGCGGCCCACGGTGAACAGCAGCGAGAGCACCGAGAGGAGCATGGCGGCCTGGGCGGCGGTCATGCCCTGCCACTGGTCGAGGGCGATGCCGGAGAACAGCGACATGCCGATGGTCTGGACGCCCACGTAGAGGAACTCTGCGGCGACGCCGAGGGCCACGTGGGGCCGGCGCACGACCCGGGCGAAGGAGGCCTCCCTGTCGTGGACCTCGGAGCCGTCGGNCTCGTCGCCCGGGGGCACGGGCAGCTTCACGAACACGAACACGGCGAGCAGCACCGCGAGCACGACGCCGATGACGATGTAGACGGTGCGCATGTTGGCGAGGAAGTCGACCTTGGCCGCGTCGAAGCCGGGGTTGCCCGCGGCCACGGTGACGCCGAGGATCTGGGCCAGGAGGAGCGGCCCCACGATGCTTCCCACGCCGTTGNAGCCCTGGGCGAGGTTGAGGCTCATGGCCTCGNGCCTCNCGTCACCGAGCTTGGTGATGTAGGGGTTGCAGTTGGCCTCGAGGCTCGAGGCGCCGGCCGCCACCACGAACATCGACACGAGGAAGAGGGCGAAGCTCGCGGCGTTGGTGG
Organism: Olsenella sp. CU969; assembly: GCF_905219715.1. Taxonomy (NCBI): domain Bacteria; kingdom Bacillati; phylum Actinomycetota; class Coriobacteriia; order Coriobacteriales; family Atopobiaceae; genus Olsenella; species Olsenella sp. CU969. The sequence goes on along the minus strand of NZ_CAJMXC010000012.1, from coordinate 3,524 downwards.
CGGGGACCGTGATGAAGGAGCCCACCACGAAGAGGGCAAGACCGAGGACGACGCCGCCCTTGTAGCCGTAGCGGCGGGCCACCAGGGAGGCCGGCACGGCCATGATGAAGTAGGCGCCGTAGTAGGCCACCTGGAGCAGCGACGCCTCGGTGGCGGAGAGCTCGAGGTAGTTGGCCATGGGGCTGTTGAGGCCGTTCACCAGGTTCATGGTGAGGCCCCAGACGAAGAAGAGCGAGGTGACGAGGGCGATGGCCACCACGGCCTTGGAGCCGCGGCGCTCGCCGACGGCGTCTTTGGTGCCGGGGGCCTTGGGGGCGGGTTCTNCCATGGGTCCCCCCCTAGTCCAGGGCGCGGTCGAGGTGGACGTAGCCGCCGTCGACGTGGAGCCACTGGCCGGTGGTGTGGCTGGAACGGTCGGAGAGCAGGAAGACGCAGGCGTCGGCGATCTCCTCCACCGAGGTCATGCGGTGCTCCAGGGGGATCTTGTCGGTGATCGTTCTGAGGCGGGCCTGCTGGGCCTCCTCGTCGCCGAAGGTCTTGATCCAGTTGGCGTAGAGGGGGGTCCAGGCCTCGGCCACCACGATGGCGTTCACGCGCACGTTGTCCTTGGCGAAGGCGGCGGCCCACTCGCGGGTGAGGCCGAGGATCGCGCCNTNGGCGGCGGCATNGGCGCTCGTCTTGCCCTGGCCGGTGAGGGCGGTCTTGGAGGAGATGTTGACGATGGCGCCCTTGGACTCCTTGAGGTAGGGGCAGCACTCGTGGACGAGCTCGTAGTAGTGGGTGAGGTTGCCGTGGATCGACTCCTCGAACTCGCGCCAGGTGGTGGTCTCGACGTCCTTGTTGTCGTTCTTGCCGGCGTTGTTCACCACGCCGTCGATGTGGCCGTACTTGGCGTAGACCTCGTCGACGATGGGCTTGATGGCGTCGTCGTCGTTGAGGTCGATGAAGTAGACCTCGAACCGGTCGNTGACCTCCTTGAGCTCGGCGACGAACTCGTCCTCCACGCCGTCCTTGCGGTTGAGGACCACCGGCACCGCCCCCTCGCGGGCCAGCTGGAACACGATGCCCTTGCCAATCCCCTTGAAGCCGCCGGTGACGAAGACGACCTTGTCCTTGAGATGCAGGTCCATGACGAAAGCTCCCTTCCTTGCCCGGCGCCGCCGGGCGTCCTTGCCGGTCCCCCGGNGTTTACATGTAGTTGCAGAGATGGGGCAGGGCCGTCTCGGTGTAGCCGATGGCCTCGGCGCAGGTGAGGCGCCCGCTGCAGACCTCAACGAGGTCGTCGACCATGGCGTCGCGCAGCTGCTCCATGGTCTCGGGGCCGTAGATGGTGGCCGAGGCGTCGAAGTCGGTGTTGTCGGCCATGGCGCGGNCCGTCTCGCGGTTGGCAGTGAGGCGGAAGACCGGCGCCATGGCGTTGCCCGTGGGAGTGCCCCGGCCGGTGGAGAAGACCACCAGCTGGCAGCCGCCGGCCACAAGCCCGGAGATGGAGGTCGGGTCGTTGCCGGGGGTGTCCATGATCACGAGGCCCTCGTGGGCCTTGAGCTGGTCGGCGTAGGGGTAGACCGCGTTGATGGGGCTGTGGCCCCCCTTGTGGATGCAGCCGAGCGANTTCTCCTCGAGGGTGGTGAGGCCANCCGCGATGTTGCCGGGGCTGGGGTTTCCCTGGCGCATCTCGGCGCCGAACATGTGCACGTACTCCTCGTAGTCCTTGACGATCCCGAGGATCCGGGAGGCCACCTCCGGCGTGGCGGCCCGGCGGGCCAGGATCTGCTCGGCGCCGAAGAACTCGCTCGTCTCGCAGAGCACCGAGGTGCCGCCTTGGGCGACGAGCCAGTCCGAGACCTCCCCGATGAGGGGGTTGNACCCCAGGCCGCTGGTGGNGTCGGAGCCGCCGCAGTTGGTGCCCAGGACCAGCTCCGAGATGTCGCAGGGCTCGCGCCGCTCGGAGGCGGCCCGCTCCGCCAGCCTGCCGGCGATGCGGGTGCCCTCCTCAACGGCGGGGATGGAACCGCCCACCTGCTGGATCACGAGGGTCTCGACGGGCTTGTCGGTGCGCTCGCGGATGGCCTCTACCACGAGGTCGTTCTGGCACCCCTCGCACCCCAGGGACACGGCCAGCACCGAGCTCACGTTGGGGTTGGCGGCGAACCCGGCNATGGTGTCCATGGTGACCTGCTGGTCGGCGGGCACCTGGGAGCACCCGTTCTGGTTGTGGAACGAGACGCAGCCCTCCACGTTGCGGGCGATGCGCTCGGTGGTGTCGGAGGCGCAGATGCTCGTGGGCAGCACGAGCACGTGGTTGCGGATGCCCACCCGACCGTCGGGGCGACGGTAGCCGTCGAAGACCCTACTCATTGCCGACCTCCTCGGCTCGCAGTCCATCGGTGGAGACGCAGTTGTGGGTGTGGACGTGCTCACCGGCGGCGATGTCGCAGGTGGCCACCCCGATGTACTCGCCGTACTTGACCACGTTCTCGCCCTTGGGGATGGGCGTTCGGGCGACCTTGTGGTACAGGGGCACCGTCTCGACGCAGTCGAGGCGGCCGGTCTCGCCGGTGCGGGTGACGTAGCAGACCTCGGTGCCGGCTTCGAGGGGCTCTATGGCAACGACGACGTTGTCCTTCTGGTCGATGAGGACGGCGTTGCGCATGGGTTACCTCCTTCGTGGGATCGGGGGTGGGCGGTGTTCGTACGACTGTTGCCGTACGCTTGTTGTTCGTATATACGAACTATGTTCGCTATTACGATTGCTATACTAGGAAGCCGTCGAGACGCCGAAGACGCGGTTCCGCCGGCTCTGCCACGAGCGGGCGTGTTTTCTCCGCGAACGGCAGTTAAGGGCAAAAATCGGTTTATATGTATATAGACTGAATATAGGTTGGGCAGCTGAGGGCAGGAGGATCCATGGNCGAGGAGACCGCNGCGGCACCGCATCGGGCCACGGCACGTGTGCTCGAGGTGCTCTCCCTCCTGGCGGCCCACGACGAGGGGCTGTCGTTCTCGGAGCTCTGCCGAGCCGTCGGCGCCCCCAAGGGGAGCCTCTTCCCCATCCTCAAGACCATGGTCGACATGCGCTTCCTCTCCCTCGACGCCGCCACGGGACGCTACCGCATGGGACCCATGACCGCCATGTGCGGGCGGGCCTTCGAGNGCGGCGACGGGACGTTCCGCCTCCTCGACGAGTGCGCCCGCGGCGTGGTGGCGGCCTGCGGGGAGACCTGCCAGGTGGGCTGCCGCGACGGGTCCCGGGTTCGCTACCTGCTGCGGGTGGACTCCCCGCAGGCCGTGCGCCTGGCGAGCGCCCCGGGGGCCACCCTGCCGCTCTACAGCACGGCCATCGGCAAGGCCCTGCTGTCCGCCATGGACGACGGGGAGGTCGACGCCCTGGTGCCGACCCCTTGGGAGCGGCTCACCGACGAGACCCTCGACTCCCCGGACCAACTCCACGCAGAGCTCGACGAGGTGAGGGCCGGCGGCTTCGCCTTCGACCGGGGGGAGACGAGCGAGGGGGTCGTCTGCAT